>NZ_JAJBJD010000184.1 GCF_021811875.1 Candidatus Bandiella numerosa
ACTTTCTTGAATTCCTATTATTCTATCAGCTTTTATACCAAACTTATCGTTCTTCTTTATATGAATCTAATTTTTTAAATCCATTTATTGCATATCTTCCTTGCTTTGCATTTATGCAACGGCCTTTGTATAGCAATATGGATTTTAGATTTTGAAGGAAATTTTAAAAACCCGGTTCATATATATAAATCAGAATTTTCAAAAATATTTAACATTTACTGACACACTAAAGGGAAAAAGCATAGAGCTTTATGCCATTAGCCAGAAAAATCATTAAAATCTGGTGCCGAAGGGGAGAATTGAACTTCCGACCTACTGATTACGAATCAGTTGCACTACCTCTGTGCTACTTCGGCATAAAAATTCAATGTAATTATGAATTGAATTAACTACAAGTACAATACAATATTATGTTGATTTTATATTTTTAATAATTAACCCAAGTTTTGGATAAGGGCTAGTAAATTTACAGAAATTTTAAAATTGCAAATAGCCAGCCCCACTTTAAAGAGAGTGTTCATAAAAAAAGAGAAGCGGTCCTGGATGGTTAGACAGTAATGCAGCAGATTTAAGGATAAATTCCATGTTTAAAATTAAGCTGCAAACTTTTTATTCTTTGGCTTTAAACCATTGGAATTATCTCCATAACAAACCTCCTCTGGTGTAAGTCCAGCAAACTTTTTACCTCACTTTATTAATTTATTTAATATCCTTTTAAAAATATCTTTTATAATCTTATTATCTATGAGATTGATTAAGGTTTTATTGGATAAATCTTGATCAAGGGGTATCTGTTCTATAAACTCTATTTTCTTATCTTTGCAATAATTTGGCAAACTATTTTTGCCAAAAATATATTCATTTGCACCACTTGCCAAATTGGTATAGTACGCCATATTTTCAATAACTCCCATTATATCTATTTTTAATTTGAAAAACATATCCACTGCTTTAAATGCATCTATCAACGCAAGTTTTTGAGGAGTTGTAATCACAATTGCCCCATCAATAACATAATTTTCAGCAATACTTAAATGAATATCTCCTGTGCCAGGTGGTGTATCAACTATTAAATAATCTAAATCACCCCATACTGTCATTTTAAAAAGTTGATGCACAGCCTTTGTAAGCATTGGTCCCCGCCAAATCAATGCAGAACCCTCTGGGACTAAAAATCCCATAGACATCAAACTTATTTTAAATTTTTTATGAGGATGTAATAAACCTTCTGCAATCTCAGGCTTATGATTGATTTCAAAAATTCTTGGGATAGACGGACCATATATATCAGCATCAAGCAATCCAACTTTATATCCCAATTCTACAAGTGCAATTGCTAAATTAGCTGCAATTGTAGATTTTCCTACGCCGCCTTTGCCAGAAGCTACTAGAATTATCTTTTTAACGTTTTCAAGTTTTAATTTCTGTTTTTGTTGTTTACCTGTAAACATTATTGTTAAATGCACTAAGTTTATGTGAGCACATGCTAACACAATTTTAGAGCTAGCCCGAGTTAAAATTTAAATATTTTTTTATTTTGGCTATATCAAATAAAGTCACAACATTTTATAATTGAAAAAGGCACCGTCAAGTTAATGGAAATATGGCTGCAACACAACCCTGACCCTTAAATTTTAGGCAGCAGCTATCTCTTGGATAGCTTCATCCCAAATAAATTTAGCTTTTTGAAAATTCTCTCTTTGGATATTAGCTGCATTAGTATATCTTCCTATATC
>NZ_JAJBJD010000185.1 GCF_021811875.1 Candidatus Bandiella numerosa
AGGCGTCTTCGCTCTTACAGGATAAAACAGCGTAAAAGAAAATTTTCTATTAAAACTTTTCTAACTGCTCATGGTGTATCTCAGCAATCTAGCTGGTCACTTGCCTGCTCTAGAAAAGGTTGGTGGAAAAAATCTCTATCTCATGCTGCTCACCAGGCCCTAAATTAAAAGTATTTTGAGAGAAAGTATGAAGAAAGACGTTGCCATGCTTGAATCTGAAATCAATATTCTCAAAGAGCTCGACCACCCCAATATAGTCAGGTTCTACGAAACTTACATCGACTACAAATACATCCACATTGTCATGCAATTGTGCACGGGAGGAGAATTGTTTGATCGAATTGTGAAACTAGAGAAGTTTTCAGAAAAAGATGCAGCAGAATTGATGAAGAAAATACTCTCAGCAGTTCAGCACCTTCACAAGCATAACATTTGCCACAGAGACTTAAAACCCGAAAACTTTTTGTTCAAAAACAACAAGGAAAACGCAGAAATCAAAATTATCGATTTCGGACTGTCTAAAAAGTTTTCAAATCAGGAAGAAAACATGACAACAATTGTTGGAACTCCATTTTATGTTGCACCTGAAGTGCTTTCAGGAAAGTACGACACTCAGTGTGATCTTTGGAGCTGTGGCGTCATCCTCTTTGTGCTTTTGTGTGGCTACCCACCCTTCGACGGTGACAGCAACAAAGATATTTTCAGGGCCATCTTGAAAAATAAGCTAGAATTTGATGAAGAAGAGTGGGGCAATATTTCAGACGAAGCAAAAGACCTTATTAGTAAACTTTTAGTAAAAGACCCGAAAAAGAGAATCAAAATCGACCAAGCTTTAAACCACTCTTGGTTCGAAAAGTGGGAAAACTATAGTGATGAAGAAACACAATTCAGGGCTGAGTACCTGAAGAGACTCAAGAGCTATAGAGCTCCCAATAGGCTGCAACATGAGGTGTTGTCTTTCTTGATGAAAAACCTTGATACCTCCGAAAGAGTCAGAATCAAAGAAGTCTTCAGAAACATTACTTGCAAGACATCTGGAGATTTAACGTTTAAAGACCTCGAAAGTGCATTCAACGAAGCCTCGATTGATGGTGCGACTGAAAACCTGCTGGAACTTAAAAACTGACTCAATTTCGATAAGGAAGGCAAGATCAAGTATACCGAGTTCCTCGTTGCAGCTGTAAATAAAAATGAAGCGCTGACTGAAGCAAATATTGAGTTCGCCTTCCACCACTTTGATACTGATAATAACGGCGCGATTACTTTAGACAATCTTGTTGAGGCTTTCCACCGTGAAGGCAAGGGACTTACAGAAGAAGAAATTAAGGAGATCTACGATAGCAAATAGCGACTCCGGAGTGCTGGTCATAGTCCCGTTAAGGCTTGGGCTGAGTAAACTTGATAGTTTATATTTTAATCAAATAAAATAGCATCTTGAAGTACAAACTTTCAACAGGAATTTTAGGCGGAAAAAGTAAAAACGCAATGTATTACATTGGGTATTATGATGATAAAATTATTACACTTGACCCTCATACTGAGCAAGATGCAGTCACTGAAATTGATGACGAGACTATTGATTCGTTTATTACTAAGTATCCAAAGATGATTGACTTTGATGACTCTGATACGTCACTTGCATTCTGATTTTATCTGAAAGATCAATCAGAAGCTTGATCATTCTTCGATTCTATCGAGGAATGGAAATTGGACAATCCAGATACCTATATTA
>NZ_JAJBJD010000217.1 GCF_021811875.1 Candidatus Bandiella numerosa
CAAAGATCATAGATGAAGTAATATTTGCAGATGCAAAGGTGGTGCTTATAGGAGATCCACAGCAATTACAAGCAATAGAAGCAGGAGGAGCATTTAGGGGAGTAATAGAAAGAGTAGGACATGTTGAATTAAATGACATAAGAAGGCAGAAAGAGAGCTGGCAGATTGATGCAACAAAATCATTGGCACTTGGAGAAATAGGAGATGCAATTGGGGAATATGGAGAAAGGAAAATGGTGCATGCATTTAAAGATGTAGCAAAAGCAAGAGAGGTAATGGTAAATGATTGGCATAAAGCGGTATCAGAAAATAAATCTGCGATAATGTTGAGTTTTACAAGAGGTGATGTAAAGGCGTTAAACGAGAAAGCTAGGGAGGTAAGAAGAGCAGAACTAGGAATAGAAGCAAAATTTGATACGCATAATGGCAAGAGAGACTTTGCAATAAAGGACAGGATATACTTTTTAAAAAATGATAAGGAGCTTGGAGT
>NZ_JAJBJD010000218.1 GCF_021811875.1 Candidatus Bandiella numerosa
ATAAATAAGTACACGCTAGATGCGGCAAAAAAAGAAGGCATGAGCAAAAACACAGAAATAACTGCGTTCTGCGATGGAGCCGCAAACTGCTGGAGTATTGTTGATTCATTGGAAAGTCACTGCAAAAGCATAACTAAAATTCTAGACTGGTATCATATTAGGCAGGCATATGACAGAGCTAAAATAGCTTTCCCAGATTACACAGATAGTCTTGATTCTTCAAAATATAAAGTATGGCATGGCAAGCCGCAAGAAGCTATTAATAAGCTCGATGAACTAATAAAAGAGTTAGAGTCTAACAAAGTGCCTGAGAGAAAGATTGACAAGGCGGCCTCAATAAAAGGCTATTTGTTAAATAATATTGATAAATTAGTCAACTACATGGAAAGAAAAGAAGCTAATCTACCATATACAAGCAGTATTGCAGAGACTATAGTAGAGTCTCAAATAAATACTAGATTCAAGCGAAAACAAAAAATGCAGTGGACC
>NZ_JAJBJD010000059.1 GCF_021811875.1 Candidatus Bandiella numerosa
ACTTTCTTGAATTCCTATTATTCTATCAGCTTTTATACCAAACTTATCGTTCTTCTTTATATGAATCTAATTTTTTAAATCCATTTATTGCATATCTTCCTTGCTTTGCATTTATGCAACGGCCTTTCTTAAAAAAGGAGAGTGCAGGATTTTTTGCATATTTAGAAAAAAATAATAATAGTAATTTTATCCTTAAATTAGAGCTGATAGCTGTCATTATAAACATAATACTAGAAACAAAAAAATAAAGTTATATTTAAATATTCGAATTTGCTTTACTATCCACTATAGTATTTGGATAAATCATATTTTTAATCCTTTTAATTTTTTGCAAGGCAACAAGTGATTTTTCCTTATAGATAAAAGATAGAGCTTCTGTTGTTTTCATTAAAATGTTATCCTTACTTATATTTCCGTGTTTCTGTAACAAATATTCTTCAAAAAATAAATCGTAGATATACTTATGCTCCATATCAAATATTGAATATATGGCACGTATGAATCTTCCTGTATCTGCGTATTCTCCGATATTATACTTCTTACCTAACTTCTTGTGAATACCATATTCATCAACTTTTGATTGGGTTTGTAGGTATTCATGAAACTCCTTTTTTTCTTTTTTAAGATTAATTTTACTAGATATTGAGTTTTTTATCTTTTCTGCAATTAAATTTTCTACTTCTCTCTTTTGGATTTTTATATTATTAAAAAGATTATCAATATCTGGCTTTCTATCGCCTACCCCATATTCTCCTGATAATATCATCTGAATAGTATCTAATTTACTTAACCATGCAAACGTTGCTTTAAAATCAGTTTTAGTTACCTTTTCTCCCATCAAGAATTTACTTGAATTTACTTTAATAGCGTATCCTTCCCAATTATCCATAGAAGAATTAAATATATTTTTGTAGGCTTTGTTTAATCTAGCAACTATCTTTTTATTACTGTAAGCCTTTATAGGCTTTAGAGCGTATTCAAAAATCTCATTCCATTTATTTATCATTTGATTTGCTATATCTACTTCTTTTTTAGAATCAATAAAGATGCCTGCTTCTTTTTCCAAATTAACAAAAATTTTATTTTCAGAAGAATTATTCTTTGTATAGTTATTCTTAGTTACTATTAACATTTGTTCATTTTGAACAGATCGATTTGTCCATTTTGAACAAATGCATACTTCTGGGCTTTTTTGAGGATATTTATTAATAATTGGTGTTATTTCTGTAAATTGCAAATTATTATTAATTTGATATTTTTTTTGCGGTTTTGATGTATTTAATAAATTTTTATTATTTAATTCAGTGCCAACAATTTTCTCACTTTCACTAGTAATAGAATTTGATTTAGTAGCATCGTTATAGATAATAGCTGAGGTTTTAGAAGATGATGAATTTAAATATTTATTTTCTAATAATTTATTATATTCATTATAGTTAATTGAATACCATTTAGTTTGATTCCATTTTTTAGCATTTAATTTAGTAGATTTAATTAATCCTAATATTTCCAAAGACTTTATGGTTCTTCTCAATTTAGAAGCAGACCAATAAGTAAATTGCTCTGACCACTTTTTGTAAGAATTATAAATCCATTTTCCATCTAGATTCTCAATATTTCGGCCGCATTTGGAGACCCAGTATTCAAGTTGATTTAGTAAAATAGATTCTGGCTCGCCTATTATGGTAGCTAGGTGCGGATTTATAGTGTGTATATATGATGTCATCTTTCTCCTTTATTTTAAATTTAAAGAGTGAAAAAGGGACAACAAGACTTTATTTGAATAATTCTATTATAAAAGATATTCTTTACTAACGAGTCATTATATTTATCCTTAGTGTGATTTTTTACTTTTAAAGTATTGTAAATTACCATAATTACGCTCCATATTTTACTTAGTTATTTAAAACAAAAGTACGAATACGCTTGCATTATAACTCGGCCTGAGTTATAACAAGTTATGAAATTTGTGGCGAGGTATTCGTACTTCGCTTACTTTTTGCTCTACTATTCGAAAAAATAATAAATATATTATCGTCCTAATTGTATATCATTAAAAATAAAATATGCAACATAAAACGTATTAATCGTTAGTATATGTTGAATTGCCAAAATAATTATCTATTACTAATTATATAAATTAGTATTATTAATTATAAAAATAAAATTGATATACTTAAGTATTCTTGGTTAAATTCTATATGTCTTACTATATAGTATGAAGTAGTGAATAATACTCCTCGGAATAAGCTCTGAGATGTCTTACAATTTTATTATCTTTTATTAATTGCAAAGTAATCTTCGGAGGATTCGAAATAGGGGAGATTAATAAATTAACCCGAACTGCATTTAAGGAATGATCGATAGATTTTTATCAATAACAGGTTTATCTGGTCTTAATTGGTAATTTATTAATCCAGCTAAAAGATGGGAAAAAGCATTAATGGGAGATCTGTGTCTAGAGTGGATAAGGGTTCTTAGGGATTTCATAGAAGAGAAGATTGTTTCAACCAGCGAACGCTTTTGAAGCATTAATTTATCCTTAACATGCATCAGACAGTTTTTCATGTTTTTCTTAATCTTTGTAATCAGCGTTGTTCCCTGCTCAAACAAAGTATTGAACAGTTTTTTGGAAAGGTACCCCCTTGTCACCAATGAGTTTATAAGAAATATCTTTTGGCATGTCAGGAACAGGCGCTCTATCATCGGTATTTCCTGGAGTAATCGCGAGTCTAACCACTTCTCCATGTGTATTAAACAGTATATGTAGTTTTAAACCAAAGAACCAACCTGTAGATGTCTTGCCTTTTTTTGCCATACCTTTAAAAACTTTATGTCTTTTTTCCCTCAGATTATGGCATACTGCCATTGGTGTTGCATCTATAAACATATACTCTGTTATGCCTCCTTCAATAGCTTTAAACATACATAATAAGCATGAAAATGCATTTTTAACATATCTGATAAAACTATCATAATGTACCATATTTAAGAATAAATTCTTACGTTCTGTTTTTAAATAGTAATAATAATGCTTGAAACACGCCATTCCTGACGCGTGATAGCTTATCATTATCGTTATTATTTCTGATAACTTCATTTGTAAACCCCTTTTTCTCTTTACCATTCCATCACTTATCAATTGTTTTACATACCATCTTTCAAATCCTTTGCAAAAATCATCCACTTCACAAAATATTCTGATATAATCTATTTCTGAGAGCATTTTCCTTACCATATACTTGTCTTAATTATTTTATTGTAGGCTTTTGCTTTCTTCTACTACTCTTTTCTTAAATGCAGTTCGGGTTAAATTAGTAAAAATATATAATAGGTTTTTTAAATCACTGAAGTTGATATATTAAAATAAGTTGCAAAATACATTTAACCATGTTAGCAGTGAATAAATTTAGTGTTTTTTACTTCGCAGCCGCGAACTTTAAAGTAAAGGTATTTATGAAAAACGATGTTTTAATTGATGGATTAACTCAAAAAATAATGGCTGATTTATCTGAAGTATCTAACTCAACAATTAGTAGATATATTTCAGAAAATCATATTGTAGCAATAGATGATGGAACGCAGAGAAATCTAAGATACAGTATAGCTAACTCAAGAGCTATTATTAAGGCAGTTTCAGATATAAATAGAGATATTAAAAAGAAAAAACAGGCTTTTTATAATTTTAAAGGAGGAACTGGTAAAACTAGTATATGTTTTCAAGTTGCAACACATTTAGCAATGATGGGATATAACGTTTTGGCAATTGATGCGGATCCACAAGCGCATTTATCTTTATCTTTAGGAGTGATGAAAGACGACAACATGACACTTTATGATATAATATGCGGGAATCAAAAGGCAAAAGATGTAATAATAAATATATATGAAGGATTAGACTGCATACCATCAAATTTGTCATTAACAAGACTTGAAACGGAGTTATCTAATATACCAAGGAGAGAAGAAAGAATAAAGATAGAATTAGATTATCTTAAAGACCAATATGATTTTATATTTTTAGATACAAATCCGACCATTAGTCTTTTAAATAGAAATATAATTTATTTTGTAGATATACTTAATATAGTTTGTGAAACTCAGCCTTATAGTTTAAATGGATTGAAATTATTAATGGAAGATCTTGAAAAATTTTTTCATCATATGGGAATTGATAAGAGAGATATTAATATTATACCTAATAAATATGAAGATAGAACAAGTAATTCAGGCGAGGCAATGGCTGTTTTAAAATCTTTTTATTCAAAATTTTTAAAAGAGGATTTTGCCATTAGAAGAAGTGAGGACATAATAAATTCTTCAAAATATAGTAAACCATTAGCATTTTTTGCTAGAAGAAATTCCATTGCGTTAGAAGATATTATTGATCTAATTAAGCATATTATTAAAATTTCATCTTAATATATTGTAATCTACAATGACTAAAAAAATTAAATATAGAAAAATTTCTGAAGCATTAGAGAGACTTACTGTACCAGAAATCAAAAATAGTAGACTGGGTATTGGATATGAAGAAAAAGTAAAAGAATTTTATATGATTAATGTAGAAAATCTCATACCTTTTAAAAATCAGGCGCGAATTTATTTTGATGACAAAGAAATTGAGAATTTGTCAGAATCTATTAAAAGACACGGAATAAGGCAACCTTTAACAATCGTCCCATATGAAGATAATAAGGGTATATTTGAGGTTATCAGCGGAGAAAGAAGATTGAAAGCCGCTAAAATTGTGGGATTGAATAAAGTTCCATGTATTATTATACATGATAGAAATATAGCTCAAGAAATAGCTATAGTAGAGAATATACATAGGCAAGATCTACATCCCATAGAGCTTGGTTTAGCATTTAATATATTATTAGATAAAGGAGCTTTTAATTCTCAATCATCACTTGCAGATACTCTTTCGATGAGCGAATCAACTATTTCTGAATATATCAAGTATACTAAAATACCCGAAGAAATCAGATATGTTCTAATTAAAAAGAGGATTAAATCTAGAGATAAATTAAGAAAAATTTTATTAGAAAAGGATGATGTGCAAAAGATTAAGCAAATTTTGGGGCTTGTAGAAGTAAAAAAAGAAACTAAAAGCTTTTCAGTCATGAGAATAAATATATTGAATGATAAATTTAAGTTCCAGTTAAATGGTATTGAAAAATTAAAGATAGAACAAAAAGAAATATTGAAAAAACAATTACTAATAGTAATTAGTAAATTATAATTAACGTTAATTACTTAGATAGGTACAATTTATTTCTGTGACATGAAAAGTTTCTGAATTGTGCTATTATCATTAGTAGTCAATGAGCCTATATAGCCTAGTGAGTAGTTGTAAAAACGGTGAACTGAGATTTTGTATTATGGTGTATTCAATGGATAGTGGCTATAAAATTAGCTATTCAAGTCGGAAATTTAGATGCAACAGCATTATATTTGCCTTAACCTATTATGCGCCAAGCAAAACAACCAACGAAAGTTAATTTAGTGCCAAACTAAATTACCTCCCAGCGCCAAGTAGACCTCCACTTCATAAGTGATTAAAAAGACTAATTTAATGATGATATATAATATGGCAACAATACGAGAAAAAACATAGCCTTGACTTGTAAGATTTGGTTCACAACATTTATCAAAGGTAAAATTCGCCTTCCGTACATAAAGACGAGGTATGCTTGTTAATCACCGACTTTAATAAAATCGCCAACCC
>NZ_JAJBJD010000186.1 GCF_021811875.1 Candidatus Bandiella numerosa
ATGTGCGCCGGGCATGATGTAAGAGCAAAGGGTTCAAGTCCCTTGTGGGCTGAGATAGAGCGGTCCATTAGCTGAGGCAAGGCTAACTTCGTGAGGAGTTGGCTGAAGGAAGCTGACGGCAAAGTAAGGCTGAAACGAACAGAAACTTGGTAGTAGGCCGTTATAACTGGGTAACCTAGCATTAACTAGAATAACCCGCCTCTATGCAGAAGTGTATAGCGGTAAACCAAGTTCGGCCTTATGGAGGTCTTGCATCTTACCCCGGGAGGCCTTTTATCTAGCTTGAGTATAAGCTACTTTGCTAGCAATAGCAGAGGACAGGATAAAAGGAGTCAGCAGAAGGCATAGTACTTAGGAAAATCGGTACCTCTCCTAAGGAAGGCCTGAATTAGATTTGTTAGGTACTGGAATTTAATTTTGGAGTTATATGGTAGCAAAAGATAGCAATATCATCCACGGATCAAATGGTGAAGGCAGTACTGGAGCTGTTGATCATGTGGTGCATAGAGTAACTTCAGCAGTTAGAATACCCCAGAACCTTGCAAAAGATGTAATTGAGGATGTAGTCAAAACTGCAAATCTCAAAAGTGCCTTTAAAGCAGTAAAACGTAATAAAGGTGCGCCTGGTATCGATAAAAGAACTATCAATGAAGTACAAGAGTCCTTAGATGATATTATCCAAGAGCTCCAATCTTCAATTATCAACGGTAACTATACTCCCTTTTTTGTGAGAGGAGTACAAATACCTAAGCCTAATGGTAAAACCCGTTTGCTTGGTATACCTACAGTAATTGATAGAATGGTGCAGCAAGCTATAGTTCAAGTTTTATCACCTTTGTTTGATCCACATTTTTCGGACAATAGCTATGGGTTTAGACCTAAGCGTTCTGCTCAAGGCGCTATTTCCAAAGCTAAAGAATTTGTAAAATCTGGCAAATCATGGGTGGTGGATATGGATATAGAAGCTTTCTTTGATAACGTCAATCATGACATTTTAATGTCCCTAATTGCACGATCTATCTCTGACAAGAAACTCTTAAAGCTGATTAGATCGTTCTTAAACGCAGGCATGATGCAAAATGGCTTAATGAGTAAGAGAGACCTAGGGACGCCACAGGGTGGACCGCTCTCCCCTCTTCTAAGCAATATATTGCTTCATGAACTTGATAGAGAACTTCATTTGCGTAAGCACTCTTTCGTCAGATACGCTGATGACTGTAACATTTATGTTGCTTCTAAGAATTCTGCGCAGAGAGTGCTTACATCTATAACGAAGTTTCTTGAGAGTAAGCTAAAACTTAAAGTTAACCTTACTAAAAGTGCTGCTAGTTCTGTTCAAGATCGTAAATTCCTTGGGTTTACATTGTTAACAGATGGTTCTGCTGTTATTGCTAGAGAGTCTATATCTCGCTTCAAAGATAAGGTTCGCCTTATCACCAAAAGAAGTAGAGGTGTTAAATTTAATACAATAATCAGAGAGTTAAATCAAGCTACGAGAGGATGGTTTCACTATTTTAAGTGTTCCGACTTTCCAAAGCCTATGAAGCATCTGGACGGTTGGATCAGAAGGCGTCTTCGCTCTTACAGGATAAAACAGCGTAAAAGAAAATTTTCTATTAAAACTTTTCTAACTGCTCATGGTGTATCTCAGCAATCTAGCTGGTCACTTGCCTGCTCTAGAAAAGGTTGGTGGA
>NZ_JAJBJD010000060.1 GCF_021811875.1 Candidatus Bandiella numerosa
TCTGATACTACCTCGCCTTTTTCTTTTTTTCTTACTATTATTTCAAAATCCATTTGATACCTGTATTGTTTTAGGTCAAAGGTTAGCACTTTTCCTATTTATACGCTATCTAATATTTATGCTTCCATTTAGAATTGTGTTGATAAATTTTGACATTAATTCTTGAAAATTTCTAAATTGTATGCTTATAATGCTATTCATCAAATAAACTGGTTCAATGCGTTATTTTTTAGGTTTAATGAGACTTGAGAGAATTAACTTTTTTTTATTCGGCTTTGCAATTTTTTATATTGTTGTAAGTTTTATTTTTAGTATTAAAAATGATTCTTCTGGTACCATAAAATCTATAAGCGCTGATATTCCGTTTAATCAAACTGATGATAGTGAGGGTATAGATGAAGAATCGGAAGATGAGACTGAAACTATATCTAGTTCAGAATTCTTGAGTGATAAGTATGTGCGCACTGTGCAAAAAGGAGATAGTATAATAAAAATATTATCTGAAGTTGGATTTAGTTCATCTGACACCTACTCTATATCAAAGCAAATTAATGAATTATACAATTTTCTGAATATAAATGTTGGGCAGGAAATAAAATTCTTATTTAGTTCTAAAGATGGTAGTAAAATTAAAGTAGGTGATTTGCCATATAATATGACCATTCATATTGATAATAAAATTATTGAAGGTATTTATAATGAAAGTAAAAATAAGTATGATTTAAAGCTTCTTAAGCAAACCACTAACAGTAAATCCAAGTTAGTAAAGGGGTATGCTAAAGAAGGTCTGTATAATAGTGCATTATCACAGGGTGCATCTCCTGGAATTATTATGGAATATATTAAAATGTTAAGTAATGAGGTTAACTTTAAAAGAGATGTTAAAAATGATAGCGAATTTAAGATACTGTTTAATTATAATGAAACTTTAGAAGGGAAAAAAGTTAGTGATGGAAATATACTTTACGCATATTTATCCATCAACAATAAGAAATATGAAGTATACCAATATAAAGATAACAAAGGCAATATTAGCTATTATTACGCTGATGGGAGGAATTTAAAAAGTGCAATGCTGAGTAAACCTATTAATCGAGCTCGTATTTCTTCAGGGTTTGGGGTTAGGTTCCATCCCATTTCAAAGTGCAATAAGTTACATAAAGGGGTCGACTACGCTGCAGTAACGGGGACACCTATTTTAGCAGCTGGTAATGGTGTGGTTCAAGTTATGAGATATGGAGCAGGGTATGGCAAATATTTAGCAATAAAACATAATAATCAATACTCAACTTTATATGCCCATATGAGCAGATTTAAGCCTGGAATGAAAAGAGGTATGGCTGTAAAACAAGGGCAAGTGATTGGGTATGTTGGTAGTACTGGTAGTGCAACTGGTGCTCATCTGCATTATGAAATTAGGAAATATGGTAAACCAATAAATCCTATAAAAGTAAAACCTTTGATTTCTAATCCTCTTGAAGGGCAGAAATTAGTTGCTTTTAATAATCAAAAAAAGAAAATAGATGGCACACTACATAAAGAAAACAAAATTATGTTAGCAAAAAATAACCGTAATTAGAAATAATTGGATAAAATGAAAGCTGGATTTGGTAATTTTCTTGGATTTTCTCTTGTATGTTTTCTAGCGGGCTGTAATTCGGTTGATACTACTGCTATCATTGAAAATAACCAATCAATTTATTTTGGAAAAAAAGAAAAATATCGCTTTGTGAAGAGTCAGGCAGTTCAATCTGTCAGTGAAATAGCTCAGGAATATCATGTGCCAATTAAGGAAATTAAGCGATTAAATTCATTAGATTCATATGATAGTATTAAGCCTGGAACGGTTATAAAGATTCCAATAGGTAATTATTATCTAATAAAATCAAGTGACACTCTTGAGAGTATTGCAAGGGTTAATGATGTTGATCTTAATTTGCTTGCTGAAAAAAATGGTTTGTCTGTTGATTCAGAGGTATTTGCTGGAGATTATATAGTAATTCCTGAGTCAGGTAGTGGATTTGTAGAGCATGATGGATATAAGCATGTGAACTTTGATTCATCAAAAGTTCATGATGAAGAAAATGTTGAGGAAGTACAAAATAATAATCAAGTTGATGAAAACAAAAAGCAAGATAGTGATTTAAATGTATTGACGGCGAAGGATAGTTTTCTTGTAGCTCCGAAAGCAGAAAAAATAAATAAGTTTTTCAAGAATCAGTACCCTATTAATTCAGAAGATTTTATGTGGCCTATAAATGGTCGTGTAATAAAAACTTATGGAGATCATAATGGCAAATCTAACGAGGGAATTAACATTGCTGCAGAAATAGGTGAGCCAGTTAAAGCAGCTTCAAGAGGTGAGGTGGCGTATTTAGGTAATCAGCAAGGATACGGGAATTTGATTATACTTAAACATAACAATGGCTATTTGACTGCTTATTCTAACTTAGATAAATTTTTGGTTAAAAAGGGTCAGATAGTAAATAAGGGAATTCAAATTGCTACAGTTGGTAATTCAGCGAATTTAGATGGACCTCAGTTGCAATTTTCAATGAAAAAAGGTAATCGTACTATTAACCCTGACGGATAAAGTATAAATTACATTTAATGCAAAAAAAATTCTATATAACCACGCCTATTTACTATGTTAATGATAAACCACATATAGGCCACGCTTATACTAATATTGCATCTGATGTAATAGCAAGATTTAAAAGATTGGATGGGTATGATGTTAAATTCTTAACTGGTACTGATGAACATGGACAAAAAGTCGAAAAATCTGCACAAAAATATTCAATTCAAACTCAGGAGTATGTTGATAAAATTGCTCAAAATTTTATCAACTTAACAAAGGATTTAAATTTATCTAATGATGATTTTATTAGAACAACGGAAGAGAGGCATAAAAATTTTGTGCAAAGTGTATGGCGAAAATTAATCGATAATAATCAAATTTATTTAGGTAAATATTCAGGTTGGTATTCTATTAGAGATGAAGCTTATTTTTTAGAATCTGAATTAGTCAATGGTAATGCTCCTTCAGGAGCGCCAGTAGAATGGATAGAAGAATCAAGTTACTTTTTTAGATTAGAATCTTTTCAACAAAAATTGCTGAATTTTTATAAAGATAATCCAGGTTTTATACATCCAGAAAGCAGAAAAAATGAAGTCATTTCTTTTGTAAAATCTGGACTCAAAGATCTTTCTGTTTCAAGAACATCATTTAAATGGGGAATAAAAGTTCCAAATGATGAAAGTCATGTTATATATGTCTGGCTTGATGCATTATTTAATTATATTTCTGCGTTAAATAAAGATGAAGTATCATTTTGGCCAGCAAATTTACATGTTGTTGGTAAGGATATATTGAGGTTTCATGCGGTATATTGGCCTGCATTTCTTATGGCTGCAGATTTATCAATTCCAAAAAGAATTTTTGCACACGGTTGGTGGACTAATAATGGTGAAAAAATATCAAAGTCTTTAGGTAACGTTATTGATCCTTGTAATATTATTGAAAAACATGGTCTAGATTATTTTAGGTACTATTTAATAAGAGAAATAACTTTCGGTAATGATGGAAATTTTTCAGAGGATAGTTTTATTGAAAAAATAAATTCTGAGTTGGTTAACAAAGTTGGTAACTTAATTTTTAGAACAGTGAATTTGATATATAAAAATTGTGAGCAAAAAATTCCAACACCAGGTGAATTTAATGAGAAGGACAGTAAATTATTAAATGATGCTTATGGTGCTATTTTAAAAATAAGAAATTATGTAGATGAGCAGTCCTTGAAACAAATATTGGAAGTAATTATTGTATTATCAAATAATGCAAATGTATTTATAGATGAAGAGGCCCCTTGGAAGTTAAAAACAACTGATTTTAAAAGAATGTGTACTGTATTATACGTTATATCTGAAGTTATAAGAGTTATTGCTTTGCTACTTCAACCGTTTATTCCACATACTGCAGAGAGTATACTTGACTATTTTAAAATTAAGCAAAGAAGTTTTGATGCTGTTTCAAAATCGCATTGCATTAATCCTGGCACAGTTTTAAATAAACCAGAGATTTTTTTCAAAAAGATTGAAATAGAGAAAAATTAATGAATTTTGATCATTTAAAAAAGAAATTATTGTATCAGAGCACACATAGAGGATGTAAGGAATTAGACATAATTTTGGGTAGCTTTGCTGAAAAATTTTTAATGAATTTAGAGTCTGAATCAATCAAGCAATATGAAGAATTGCTTCAGGTTCCTGATAATGATATTTATAATTGGGTAATAGAAAAAAGCATTCCTCCTAAGCGATATGATACTAAACTTTTGAGTAGTATTATATCCTTTAATAAAAAAAAATATGATCAATCACTATAAATTATTTATCTCAGTAGGAGAGGCGTCTGGTGATATTTTAGCTGCTAATCTCATGAGAGATTTAAAAAAAATACCCAATTATAAGTTTAAATTTTATGGAATAGCTGGTGAAAGAATGATTAGTGAAGGAGGTATAAAAAGCCTTTTTCCAAGCAAAGAATTGGCAATTATGGGTTATTTAGAAATTATACCAAAAATATTTAAAATTTTATTTAGGTTATTTCAAACCATCCTATATATTAAAAAGCTAATGCCAGATTTAATCATCACTGTTGATTCACCAGGATTTAATTTTCTGCTGGTAAAATTAGTAAAAAAATTTTTAAACTTAGATATAGCAATTATTCATTACGTAGCACCAACGGTATGGGCTTATAAACCAGAACGTGCGCAAAAATGTGCTGAGTTATTTAATCATATGTTGGTAATTTTTCCTTTTGAAAAAAAATATTTTGATAAAGTTGGTTTAAAGTGCAGTTATGTGGGTAATCCAACAATTGAAAGTGGTAGTGATTATGGTCAAATTAATAAGGATGATATAAGGAAAGAATATGGATTAATCGGTAAAAAAATTATCACCATAATTCCAGGAAGTAGAAAAAATGAGCTAAAATATCACCTTCCTGTTTTGCGTGAGTATATGGATGAGCTTTGTAAAAAATATAAAAATATATTTTTTATATTACCTACATTGGGACACTTGGAAAAACAAATTAAAAGGTATTTAAAACATGATAACTTAATAATTTGCAAAGATGACAGGGACAAAAATAATTTAATTAATATAAGTGATTTAATTTTATGTAAATCTGGAACAAGTGTTTTAGAATCTATTACAAAAAAAGTACCGATTATTGTTTTTTATAAAATGAATAGGTTTACTGCTTATATAATTAAAAAAAAGCTTAAAATTAGCTACGTTGCAATTTGTAATATAGTGATGAATAAAAGTATTATTCCAGAGTTACTGCAAGATAATTTTAATGTACGAAATTTACTATTAGAATCAGAGAAATTTATTAATAACAAAGAAAAAGTAACACAACAATTGAAGGACATAGAGTTGTTTTTAACAAAATTTGACTCATCGAAAATAGAGAGACAAAAAGCATCTGAGGTTATACTGAGTTATTTAGAAGGTGCTTTAGCGAGCATAAAGGAAAATAAGGCATTGCTAAGCAAATATAGCGTCAAAGAAGAAATGTATATACACAGATAATTCAGCCATATCAGCGGCTTTGGAATAAGCCTTGGTTTTTCGATTGTATCTCTTGATAAAGTCTCTGAGAGAG
>NZ_JAJBJD010000187.1 GCF_021811875.1 Candidatus Bandiella numerosa
TTGTTCAGCGCTAAAATTTCTTTTTTCTTTTTTACTCATACTTCTTATTTTTTATTTATATTTTTATATCTTTTAGGAAATAAAACTACTCTTTTTGTTGTCTGACTTTTTCAGTCCACTATAGTTTTATTCTTTGAAGTGCTGCTGCACAAGTTAGCAAAAATATTATTATCTTCTTGTCTAGGATTTCTTTCGGTGTTTATTTCTTCTTCATTTGAATTTGCCTTTTGATTATTATTGGAATTTTCTTCTTCAGTTAATTTATTTTTTTCATCAGAATCCGTATTATTATTTATTTTTTCTAGCGCATACTGAGTATCCTGAGTATTTTGCTCATTATTTCCTGGTTGATTTTTCATATTTACCTCTTAATTAACAAATTATATACTAAAACAGTATAGGCAATTTAAAGTTGTGTAAATGAAAAATTTTAAAGGTTTTATAACTAAATTGTTTATAAAATAAGTTTAAGTGGTAAAATTCGTTTAAGTTTTATAAAACATATATACACTTGTATGTCAGATAGTAAGAAATCATCGATAGATTATAGCTACTTAATCAATGAATCAATGTACTATATCATTAAAAGGGCTTTAAAAGAGGTAGAGCAAAACGGCTTACAGGGTGATAATCACTTTTATATAAATTTTATAACTGGGTATGAGGGAGTTAGGATTCCTAAGTTTTTGCAAAATCAATATCTTGAAGAAATGACCATAGTAATTCAATATAATTTTAAAAATTTGCATGTATTTGATGATTATTTTGAGATTAGTTTAAGTTTTAGTGGTAAATATTACGATCTTGTTGTGCCATTTAAATCTATCTCTGCATTTGCCGATCCATCGGAATCCTTTGAACTAGAATTTAGACAAGAAGTTAGTGATGTAGTGGAAGATAATATGCGAAATACTAAAAGTGACAAATTATATTCAATAGATGATAAAAATGAGGTTGTTTCAAGCAAGCAAAATAATGTTATATCACTTGAGGATTTTATAAAATCCAAAAAACCTATTTGAGGTAAAGCTAAGCTTTAGCTTTAATCTTATCTTGATTTAGTAATTACAGCTTCAGTCAGCACCTTAGTACTGGGCGGTACGCAAAAAGTGAGATATGCTATTTATAATAGACTTATTCTTCCTTCTAGCAACAATAAATATAGGTATTATTTTTAATATATGGCTTAATGATAAGCACCAGCGGGGTATGTATAATTTATAGCTGTAAATCCTTATTTTGACATATGTTCATAAATAATTTTAAAATATTTTAGTAATGTACTTGCACAAAATCAACAGCAATGTATATTATTATGATCAAGACTTATTAATAAATAATAAGTAAATAACTATATATTAAGGGAATAAGATATGAGTACTTTCCATAACATACATAATAATTGTGCAGTTGAAATTAATGATACACAATCATTTTTGAATAAGGAGATATATGCATATAGAAGTATCTGGAGAGCTGTTATCACGCAAGCGTTAATGGATGCTTCTAGCAATTCCAAAAAATTATTTGCAAAAAAAAAACAGAAAGTAGTCGCTTTAAAATGGTCCTGACTTCATGCACTTTGAGAGAAGTGTATAGAGGTAGGTGAGGAAAAAGGAGGAGAAAATTTTAAAGTCGCTGAGTAGTGCCTAAGCTAAATATTAGTTGACATTATATTATTTACTGGTAAC
>NZ_JAJBJD010000188.1 GCF_021811875.1 Candidatus Bandiella numerosa
CTGCTAAAGTGCAAGCTCAAGTTACTTTAAAAGCTATTGCCTTCAATCTCTTAAAAGCTTTAAATATGTGTGGCTAAGATCAGCAAATCGGCATGCAACATGCTAATTTAGCATAATATTTTGTTAATTTTCTTGAATTCCTATTATTCTATCAGCTTTTATACCAAACTTATCGTTCTTCTTTATATGAATCTAATTTTTTAAATCCATTTATTCATATCTTCCTTGCTTTGCATTTATGCAACGGCCTTTAATAACAAATATTGACAAGAAGCGCAAATAAAAATAAACTAAATATACTTATCTCAATGATATTAATTGCGCGCTACGTTGTTGCAAGCAACAACAAAAATGCTTTAGTCCTTTAAGTATGGTAATTAGCTGTGTAGATAAAATATGGATAAGTTGTAATAAAAATAGGATAAGTTGTTTATAAGAAATTGTATTTGATAAAATAAGAAATGAGAAAGCAAAAATACAAAATTAACTCTTTTGGTATATTAAATGCCCAATATCGTTTTGTAAAAATTGCTAGTTTAAAAGAATTATTAATTAATTTTAAAAATGCTAAATATCTAATATTTGCTGACTTATTAAGTGAGATTGCATTTATTGAAATATTAATTTTAAAAGTACAGCAATATTATATTGTGGATAGATATATTGTAGACAGATAATATGGCAATATGTCACTTTAGTTATAAAATGTTTACAAGAAGTAAAGGTCATTCAGCGGTGGGGAAAGCTGCATATAGATCGGCAGAGAAGTTGTATGATCAAAGATTAGATAAGACATTTGATTATAGTAATAAAAGTGATCTTTTATATAAAGAAATTATGTTATCAAAAAGTGCACCAGAGAAATTTTTAAATAGGGAAATATTATGGAATGAAGTAGAAGCTTCTGAGAAGCGAAAAGATTCACAATTAGCAAGAGAAATAGAAGTATCATTACCAAAAGAACTTACAGAAGAACAAAACATCAAACTCGCAAAAGAGTATGTTAAAAATCAATTTATATCTCTTGGGATGATAGCAGATTTATGCATTCATAAAGGTCATGGTAGAGATCAGCCGCATGCACATATAATGCTAACAACTAGAGAGATATCAGAAAAAGGTTTCGGAAAAAAAGTAGTAGAATGGGATAAACAACCTATTTTATATAATTGGAGAGAAGAATGGGCTAATTGTGTAAATAAGCATTTAGCGAAAGCTGGTCTAGATATAAAAATAGATCATAGGAGTAATAAAGAGCGTGGTATAGACCTAGAGCCACAGAATAAGGTCGGCCCAAATGATGGTAGAGCAAGGTATAGTGAGAAAGTGCTAGAACATGAAGATATAGCAAGGCGTAATGGAGAAAAGATCTATAACGATCCAAATATAGCAATAAAGGCGTTATCTCATTATAAATCAACGTTTACACATGAAGATATAGCTAGATTTGTAAATACGTATACGGTGGATGTTGAACAATTTGAGAAAGTATATCAAAAAATAAAGAATTCAGAGGAATTAATAAAAAAGGCCGTTGCATAAATGCAAAGCAAGGAAAATATGCAATAAATGGATTTAAAAAATTAGATTCATATAAAGAAGAACGATAAGTTTGGTATAAAAGCTGATAGAATAATAGGAATTCAAGAAAGTTAACAAAATATTATGCTAAATTAGCATGTTGC
>NZ_JAJBJD010000219.1 GCF_021811875.1 Candidatus Bandiella numerosa
TTCTCATATAACTTCTGATCATCTATCTGCTCATTTATATCTCCTGTATCATTTGTACCTGTACCACCCTCTGCTATCACATCGTTTTTAATTGTATTAATCTCTCCTTCCATTAATCTTTGCGTATGCTCAAGCGCCTTCTTCATATCTCCCATCCTGCTCCATATATTCTTTTTCTTAATATCCTCAGACAAAAACTCAAAGTCTATCTTTTCAAAATCTATCCGCTGCAACTCATCTATGCTAAATCCAGTGCAATTTGGTGACTCTACATCTCCCCATCCCTTATTTATTAATCCTTTATCCCTAGACTGCTTATTTATCTCCCTCGCTATTTTCGAATCATAACAACAATATGTTGTTCTTTTTATTATGCACGCTCCCAATACTCTACTACTACAAAACGTCCCAATTTCTACACACCTTTCTTCCTGCTTCATCTTCGCCAGATTCTTATCTCTTGCGCTACATTTT
>NZ_JAJBJD010000001.1 GCF_021811875.1 Candidatus Bandiella numerosa
GCGAAAACAAAAAATGCAGTGGACCCGAGAGAATGCACACAATGTTTTGCAGATTAAAGCGACTATGTCCTCTAATGAGTGGAATCTTTATGAAGCAAATATTGACAATGAGTTGATTCTAAAAGTTACTTAACGCTATCTAATATTTATGCTTCCTTACCATAAAACCCTTGGATTAAAAGCTTGACTTTGGAAGTAACTTGAATATGATTTGTTACCATAGTTTTAAATTAGACTGCATTAAGTGAAAACAAGTAAATTACTAAATTTTATTACAGAGGTTAGGTCTGAAGCATATAGGATTTCATGGCCTGTAATGAAAGATACAATGATGTCTTCGTTATTAGTGTTTATTGCGGTTATAATCTCATCACTGTTTTTTTTGATGATTGATGGAGCGATATATAAATCTATTAATTATGTATTAACATTAGGAGGATAGTTTTGGTTGCCAAATGGTATATAATTAATGTCCTGTCTGGGTATGAAAAAAAGGTTATTGATTTAATCAAAGAAAATGCGTTTAAAAAGCAAGTAGCGGATGCTTTTAAAGATTTTGTCGTTCCTATAGAAAATACAGTTGAAATAAAAAAAGGGAAAAAGGTTAATGCAGAAAAAAAGATTTTTCCTGGGTATATAATGGTTAATATGGAATTGAATGATCTTACCTGGAATATAGTAAAAAATACTCAGTATGTTGGAAAGCTTTTGGGTGGGAGTAATACGCCGTTAGCTATACCAGAGTTTGAAGTTAAAAGGGTTTTGATGCAAGTTGAAGAAGGTAAGGTAATCAAAGAGATGAAAAAGACTTTTGAGGTTGGTGAAAACGTTAAAATTATTAATGGTGTTTTTGAGACATTTAATGGTATTATTGAAGAAGTAGAGGATGAAAAGCAACGTTTAAAAGTTTTAGTTTCCATTTTTGGTAGAGAGACCCCTGTGGATTTGCATTTTGATCAAGTTGAGAAAAATATATAAATATATATAAATATATATAAATAAGGTAATAAAAGTGAAAAAAGTTATTGGAGAAATAAAGTTGCAAATTTTGGCTGGTAAGGCAAATCCTGCGCCACCAATTGGACCAGCGCTGGGGCAAAAAGGTTTGAATATTGCTGAATTTTGTAAGCAGTTTAACGAAAAGACTAAAAATGAAGATCCAAGTATGAAGTTGCCGGTTATTATAACTGCGTATGTAGATAGAAGTTTTTCCTTTGTGATAAAGTCTCCTCCTGTTTCAGATTTAATAAAAAAGTATGCTGGATTGCAAAAAGGTTCGTCAACACCAGGGAGAGAGAGTGCTGGTAAGCTTAAAAAGGAAGATGTTTTAAAGATTGCTGAAATGAAATTTGCTGATATGGGGTTAGATGAATTAGGTTTGGCCACAAAGGCGGTTGAAGGTACTGCTCGTTCAATGGGAGTTAATATAGTTGATTAAATATTTATAGGTAAAGCACATGGGGAAAAGAATTGAAAATGCAAAGAAGTTAATAGATAAAAGTAAAAATTATAGTTTGGATGAAGCTATATCATTCTTTTTAAAAGATTATTCAGAAAAGCATAGTGCGAAATTTGACGAAACTATTGAATTCATTATGAAATTAGGTGTTGATGCTAAGCAATCTGATCAAATGGTTAGAGGTGCTGTGGCTATGCCTCATGGACTTGGTAAAGAGAAGAAGGTTGTCGTTATAATTGAGTCATCTAGAATTAAAGAGGCGCAAAGTTCTGGAGCTGAAGAGGTTGGTAGTGAGGATTTAATCGAAAAAATTAAAGGTGGTTTTTTTGATTTTGATGTATGCGTATCTACCCCTGGTATGATGCCAAAAGTAAGTGCGATCGGTAAATTGCTTGGGCCAAAAGGACTTATGCCGAATCCTAAGCTTGGGACGGTTTCGGATGATATTAAATCCACAGTGCAGAATATTAAGAAAGGTCAAGTGGAATTTAGAGTAGATAAAAGTGGAATTATTCATGCTGGTATAGCAAAATTAGGATTTGAACAGAAAAAAATAAAAGAAAATATTATGGAATTATACAGCGCTGTTTTATCAGCGAAACCAGCAAAATCAAAAGGAATGTATATGAGAGATTTATTTTTATCTACAACTCATGGCCCATCAATAAAGCTTGACTTAAAGTCATTTGTGGTTTAGGCTCATCAGCCATGTTGTAATAGTAGAGTAACATAATTAAAGTATCAAAAGTGGATAGAATTAGTAAAGAAAAGTTGGTCGCGAGTTATTCAAAATTATTTAATGATTATGAAGCGATATTTTTAGTAAAAAATTCAGGATTATCTGTGTTAGATTCGAAATCTATAAGATCGCAGTTCAAGAAGATTGATTCGAAATTTATGGTCACCAAGAATAGTCTAGCAAAGATAGCTCTAAATGATACGAAATTTTCTAATGCTCAGGAATTTTTTAATGGGCCAGTTGTTGTTGCTTATTCGGATGATCCGGTATCTACTTCTAAATTGTTAGTAAAGTTATGCAATGATAATGATAAAATTAAAATTATAGGTGGTGCAATTTTAGATAGGCGACTTAATAAAAATGAAGTTGTGTCTTTATCTAAAATGCTTACTCAAAATGAAATTAGAGCGAAGATTGTGGGTTTAGTTAATGCTGCTGCAAGTAAAGTTGCACGAGTTCTGAGTGAGCCAAATGCAAAATTAGCTAGAGTTATAAAATCTTATGCTGAAAAACAATAAAATTTATAGGAGACTAAAATGGCTGAACTTGATAAAATAGTTGATCAATTATCAAAATTAACGGTAATGGAGGCGGCTGATCTAGCTAAGATGCTAGAAGATGCTTGGGGTGTTAGTGCATCCGCGCCTGTAATGGCTGCTGTAGTTACGCAAGGAGAATCTGGGCCTAAAGCACCGGAAGAAAAATCGGAATATGATATTATTTTAGAGTCTGCTGGAGATAAGAAAATTAATGTTATTAAAGAAGTTAAGGCAATTACGGGTCTTGGATTGAAAGAAGCAAAAGAGCTTGTTGAATCTGCTCCAAAGCCAATTAAATTGGCTGTCCCTAAAAGTGAAGCTGAAGAACTAAAGGGTAAATTAGAGGCTGCTGGAGCGAAAATAAGCTTAAAGTAATTGCTGATTTAGCTATTTATTGTTACTAATTTTCTTAATGAATTATCGTAGGTAAAAGAGTGTCTTCATATCTTTCTAAGAAGCGTATAAGGTATAGTTTTGGAAAAATTTCAAGCAATGTTAGTATACCAAATTTAATAAAAGTACAAAAACAATCTTACGAAGAATTTTTACAATTAGATGTACCTCGGAAAGATCGCCAAAAACAAGGTTTAGAAGAAGTTTTGCAATCAGTCTTTCAGGTAGGCGATGTAGAGGGTGAGGCAAAGCTTGAATACATAAACTACGATTTGGGTGAGCCTAAATACACTCCGGAAGAATGTATACAAAGGGGTGTTAATTATGCATCTCCTCTTAGAGTAAGTTTGCGTTTAATATTGTGGGATTGTGATTCAGATTTAGAAACAAAGGAAATAAAGGGAATAAAAGAGCAGGAAGTGTATATGGGTGATATCCCATTAATGACTGACAAAGGTACATTTATTATTAACGGAGCTCAAAGGGTTATAGTTTCGCAATTGCATCGTTCTCCCGGCGTTTTTTACACTCATGATGAAGGGAAAAATTCCAGTTCTGGGAAGTATATTTATTCTGCTAGAATTATACCGTATAGGGGTTCTTGGATTGATTTTGAATTTGATACTAAAGATATACTATACTTTAGAATAGATGGAAAAAGAAAAATTCATGTTTCAACATTACTCAGAGCGATAGGATATAGTAAGGATAAGCTTCTTGAAGAATTTTATAAATTTGTAAAGTATGAGTGGAAAAAAGGTTGTCTTGTAACTGAATTAGATCTTGGAAAATTTAGAGGAATGAAGATAGAGGAAAATGTAGTAGATGCTGATACAGGTGATATTATTTTTGAAAAGGGGATTAGAGTAACCCCAAGGTTATTAAAAACTTTTGAGGAAAATAAAGTAAAGAGAAATTATGTTGCAAGTGAAGATGAGATAAAAAGAAAATTTTTGGCCAAAGATATAGTTAATCCTAAAACTGGAGAGGTATTGCATGAGTCTACTCAAGAGGTAACGCAAGGGGTTATTGATGATGTTAAGGCTTTAGGGATTAATGAGATATATACTCTTGATATCAATAATGTTGATGCAGGTAGTTTTATGAGAGACACGATAGTGTTGGATAAAAATAAAGATGAAGATCAGGCATTGGCAGATATATATAAGGTGTTAAGACCGGGTGAGCCATCTACGCCAGAGGTTGCTAAGCAACTTTTTGAAAATATGTTTTTCGATAATGAGAAATATGATCTTTCACCAGTTGGAAGAATGAAGATTAACAAAAAACATGATTTAAATATTTCTAGTGATAATACTGCTCTTACCAAAGATGATATAGTTGTTGTTGTTAAGCATTTGTTACAGTTAAAATGTGGTAATGGTGGTGTAGATGATATTGATAGTCTTGCAAATAGAAGGGTTAGATCTGTTGGTGAGTTGGTAGAGAATCAATTTCGCATGGGGCTTGTGAAAATGCAAAAATCTATTCTTGACAGAATGTCATCTGTGGAAGTAGATAATATTATGCCTCATGATTTAGTAAATTCAAAAACACTGATGAGTTATATCAGGGAATTTTTTGGTATTTCGCAACTTTCACAATTTATGGATCAAACGAATCCATTAGCTGAAATTACACATAAAAGAAGACTATCAGCTCTTGGGCCTGGAGGTTTAACTAGAGAAAGAGCTGGGTTTGAAGTGCGGGACGTGCACGCAACCCATTATAGTAGGATATGTCCTATTGAAACTCCTGAGGGTCAAAACATAGGTTTGATAAGTTCATTGGCAACTTATGCAGATATTGACAAATATGGATTTATAGAAAGTCCTTATCGCAAAGTTAAAGATGGGTATATTACTGAAGAAATTATTCAACTGACTGCAATTGAAGAAGAGAGATATTATATCGCAAAATCGAGTATAGCATTGGATGAAGAAGGAAGGATAGTGGATGAGGTGGTTGTATGTCATAAAAAAGGTGAGGTAGTAAGTGTTTCTAGGGGTGAAGTTGACTTAATAGATGTTTCGCCACAACAATTAGTTTCAGTTGCTGCGTCGTTAATTCCATTTTTAGAAAACGATGATGCAAATAGGGCTTTGATGGGGTCAAACATGCAAAGGCAAGCAGTTCCATTAATTAAAAATGAAGCGCCTTTTATTGGGACTGGAATGGAAAAGGTGGTAGCTTGTGATTCTGGAACAGTAATTTTAGCTAAAAGAAGTGGAATTATAGATCAAGTAGATTCCAAAAGGATTGTTATAAAGGTAAAAGATACTCAAGAAAGTGATATATCAGGAGTAGATATATATACTTTAATTAAGCATTATAAGTCAAATCAGGGTACGTGTATAAATCAAAGGCCAATTGTAAAAGTTGGTGAATTTGTTAGGGCTGGAGATATTCTTGCGGATGGAGCTTCCACTGATATGGGAGAGTTGGCATTAGGGAAGAATATCTTAGTAGCATTTATGCCATGGAACGGCTATAATTTTGAAGATTCTATTTTATTATCTGAACGTTTAATAAAAGAGGATGTTTATACATCAGTTCATATAAATGAATATGAAGTAGTAGCGAGGGATACAAGATTAGGACCTGAGGAAATTACTAGAGATATACCTAATTTAAATGAAGAAAATCTAAATCAGCTTGATGAAACTGGAATAGTAAATATTGGAGCAGAAGTAAATCCTGGTGATATACTAGTTGGTAAGGTTACACCAAAGACTGAATCGCCATTAACTCCAGAAGAAAAGCTATTAAGAGCAATTTTTGGTGAAAAAGCTGCGGACGTAAGAAATTCATCGCTGAGAGTTCCTCCTGGTGAAAAGGGAGTGGTAGTTGATGTTAAAATATTTACTAAGCGAGGAGTACAAAAAGATGAAAGGGCTATTTCAATTGAAAGAAATGAGATTGAAAAATTTTCTAAAGATAAAGATGATGAAATTAAAATTATCGAAGATTATGTATTTAGCAGAGTAAAGGCGATTTTGTTAGGTAAAAAAATCAAAATTAAAGCTGGAAGTAATGTAATTATTGACGATGAATTTTTTGATAATTTAGCTAATAAAGATTTATTATCATTAGAGATTGAAGATCAGGAAGTTAAAAATGAAGTTAAAAAATTAGAAGAATTTTACGACAACTATTTGAAAAAGCTTGAAAAAGAGTACAAACATAGAGTTGAAAAATTACAAAGTGGTGATGATTTGCCGCAAGGTGTGTTGAAAATTGTAAAGATTTATGTAGCAAATAAATTGAAAGTGCAACCTGGTGATAAAATGGCTGGTAGACATGGAAATAAGGGCGTTGTATCAAAAATAGTTCCAATTGAGGAAATGCCGTTTTTAGAAGATGGTCAACCTGTAGATATAGTATTAAATCCACTTGGTGTGCCATCAAGGATGAACATAGGGCAAATTCTAGAAACACATCTAGGCTGGGCCTCTGTTGCTTTAGGTAAGAAAGTTTCATCAATTTTGGAGAAAAGTTTAAAGGATTATCAAGCATCAAATGAGCTAGAGCTAAGAAATAAGATAAAAGAAATTTATGATATTCAGCAAAAAAATAGTAAGAAAGTTAAAAGTTACATTGATGAACTGAAAGGTGATGATTTATTAGATTTGGCTCAAGATATTTCAAAAGGCGTAAAATTTGCAACTCCAGTTTTTGATGGTGCTAAGGAAAGTGAAATAAATAATATTTTAGAAAAAGCAGGACTAGAAAAATCTGGGCAAGTTAAATTAAGAGATGGTAGAACAGGAGAGTATTTTGATAGAAAAGTAACTGTAGGTTACATATATATGATGAAACTTGATCACCTGGTTGATAATAAAATTCATGCAAGGTCAATTGGGCCATATAGCTTAGTTACTCAGCAACCGCTTGGAGGTAAATCGCATTTTGGTGGTCAAAGATTTGGTGAAATGGAATGTTGGGCGCTACAAGCATATGGAGCTGCTTACACATTGCAAGAAATTTTAACGGTCAAATCAGATGATGTGTCAGGTAGAATCAAGGCTTATGAAGCGATTATTAGAGGAGAGAATTCATTCGAAGTTGGATTGCCAGAATCGTTTAAAGTTATGATAAAAGAGATTAGATCATTAGGTCTGAATATGGAAATAATAGAAAAAGAATAATTAGTAACAATTTAAAATATTTATAGAGGTAATAATCTGTGTTTAATTACTTAAACTCCCAAACTAATAAAGATTTTGACGCTATTAAAATATCTATAGCAAGCCCTGATCAAATTAGATCATGGTCTTATGGGGAAGTTAAAAGGCCGGATACTGTGAATTACAGGACTATAAAACCAGAAAATGGAGGATTGTTTTGTTCAAGAATTTTTGGACCAGTTAAAGATTATGAGTGCCTGTGTGGTAAATATAAAAGAATGAAATACAGAGGCACCGTTTGTGAAAAATGTGGTGTTGAAGTAACTACATCAAAGGTTAGAAGAGAGAGAATGGGGCATATTGAGTTAGCAACCCCTATAGTGCATATTTGGTTTTTAAGATCGTTACCATCTAGAATATGTACATTACTTGATATCAGTTTAAAAAAAATAGAAAAAGTTCTTTATTATGACGCGTATGTTATAAGTGATCCTGGTGTTACTAATTATGAGTATGGTCAATTAATTTCAGAAGAGGATTATTATAAGGCAATAGAGCATTATGGAGAGGATAGTTTTGAAGCTGGCATAGGCGCTGAGGTTATAAAAAAGATGCTAAAAAGCATTAATTTAAAAGAAGAAAAAGCGAAATTAAGAATTGAATTGTCAAAAACGAACTCAGAAACAACCAGAAAAAAAATAGTTAAGAGGCTGAAATTAGTTGAAAATTTTTTAGAATCTGGGAACAAACTTGAGTGGATGGTTTTAGAGGTTTTGCCGGTAATACCTCCAGATTTAAGGCCTTTAGTTATGCTTGATGGAGGTAGATTTGCCACATCAGATTTGAATGAATTATACAGAAGGGTGCTTAACAGAAACAACAGATTAAGCAGGTTGCTAGAACTTAAAGCGCCAGATATTATTATTCGCAATGAAAAAAGAATGCTTCAGGAATCTGTTGATGCACTATTTGATAATAGTAGAAAAAGCAAAGTAATCAAAGCATCAAATAAGAGACCTCTTAAGTCACTAGCAGATATGCTTAAGGGTAAACATGGTAGATTCAGACAGAATTTATTAGGAAAAAGGGTTGATTATTCAGGTAGATCTGTAATCGTAGTTGGAGCTGATTTAAAGCTTCATCAATGTGGATTACCAAAAAGAATGGCTTTAGAATTGATGAAGCCGTTTATATATTCAAAATTAGAGCTTTATGGAATTTCTACAACAATTAAGGCAGCGAAAAAAATAGTTGAAGAAGAAAGACCTGAGGTTTGGGATATTTTGGATGAAGTTATTAAAGAGCATCCAGTATTTTTGAATAGAGCGCCAACTCTTCACAGATTGGGCATACAGGCTTTTGAGCCAATACTCATTGAGGGAAAAGCAATTCAATTACATCCTTTAGTTTGTGCGGCCTTTAACGCTGACTTTGATGGTGACCAAATGGCTGTTCATGTTCCGCTTTCAATAGAGGCGCAGTTGGAGTCAAGAGTATTAATGATGTCTACTAATAATATTTTAGGATCTGCGAATGGAGAACCTGTAATCGTTCCGACGCAAGATATAGTTTTAGGTATTTACTATTTATCGTTGCAATTTGAAAATCAAAAAGGTGAAGGCATGTGCTTCGGAAATTTAAGTGAAGTAGAGCATGCTGTGGACGCTGGGAAATTATCCATTCACGCAAAAATTAGATTTAGAGTCAAATTAAATTCTGAAAATGAGGGAAGGGACTCCGTGATAATAGATATTACTCCTGGTAGATTGTTTATTACTGAGTTATTACCTAAGGAATCTCAAATTGGCTATGAGCATGTTAATAAAATCATGACCAAAAAGGAAATATCAAACTTAATAGATGTTGTTTACAGAAGTTGTGGACAGAAAAAAACTGTGATATTTGCCGATCATTTAATGGGTTTAGGTTTTAAATATGCTTGTCAATCAGGTATATCAATTGGTAAAGACGATATTGTTGTGCCAGAAAGTAAAAGTTTTCATATTAATAACTCACTTAAGAAGATTAGAGAGTATGAGGAGCAATATTCTGATGGTCTAATTACGTCTGGCGAAAGATACAACAAAGCTATAGATGAATGGACTAGATGTACTGATGTAATAGCGTCAGATATGATGAAAAAATTATTTGATCCTAATGATCCAAGTAATAAATATAATACTTTTGAATCTTTAAACAGCATATATATTATGTCTGATTCCGGAGCTAGAGGGTCACCAGCTCAAATGAGACAATTAGCTGGAATGAGAGGATTGATGACTAAGCCTTCAGGTGAAATTATCGAGACCCCAATTATATCTAATTTTAAAGAAGGATTGAATGAATTAGAGTACTTTATTTCTACTCACGGTGCAAGAAAGGGTCTTGCAGATACAGCGCTGAAAACTGCGAATTCTGGTTATTTAACTAGAAAATTGGTAGATGTTGCTCAAGATTGTATTGTAATCGAAGATGATTGCGGGACGAAGCATTCTATTTTAGTGAGAGAAAGAATAGAGAATGGAGAGGTGATTATACCTTTAAGAGAACTTGCGCTAGGTAGAGTATTAGCGGAAGATTTATATGCGCCAGAAAAGAGCTCAATTTTAGTTAAAAAAGGCAAGTTAATTGATGAGAGTGTAATGTCTGTTATTGAGCAAAATAATATAGGGGCTCTAAAAATTAGATCCGTATTAACATGCGAAACTAAAAATGGGGTTTGTAGTAGCTGTTATGGAAGAGATTTAGCGAGAGGACAAATAGTTAATTTAGGAGAAGCTATTGGAGTAATTGCTGCACAGTCTATAGGAGAACCTGGTACCCAGTTAACTATGAGAACATTCCACATTGGTGGAGCTGCGCAAAAAATTGCGAGTAAGTCTGATATTATTACTTCCTATTCTGGCTCAATAAAATTTGAAAATTCTACTATTATTCAGAACAGTACTGGAACTAAAATTAACATGAGTAGAAATTGTGAGCTTGTAATACTTCATGGCAAAAAGGATGAGAAATTCAGGTGCAAAGTGCCTTACGGTGCTAGAGTATTATTTGATGATATGGATAAAGTAAGGGCAGGTGATAAAATAGCAGAATGGGATCCATTTACTCTTCCTATTATGACAGAGGTTACTGGATACGTTTCATTTGTAGATCTACAGGATTCTGTATCTGTAAAAGAGTTTCAAGATGACATAACGGGAATTACTAATAAGGTTGTAATAGATGCTAAGCAAGGTTCCAAAACCTCAAGTTTACGACCAAGAATTGTTATCAAAGACAGTGAAGGAAATACTATAAAATTGAGTAACGGTTCAGAAGCAAGATATTTCTTACCTGTTAATGCAAGCATAAGTGTTTATGATAATCAAAAAGTTGAGGTTGGTGATATATTGGCAAAAATGCCGAAGGAATCGTCAAAAAGTAGAGATATTACCGGTGGTTTACCAAGGGTGGTAGAGTTATTTGAAGCTCGTCAACCTAAGGAAGTGGCGGTATTAAGTGAGATAGATGGTTATGTTGAGTATGGACAGGACTATAAATTTAAGAGACGATTAATAGTCAGATCGAAAGATGGTGAAGTTAAAACAGAATATTTTATTCCTAGGGGTAAGCATATATCTGTAAATGAAGGTGATTACGTGTTGAAAGGTGAGATGCTACTTGATGGTGATCCATCACCCCATGATATATTGCGTATTCTTGGGAAAGAGGAATTCGCAAATTATATGATTGATGAAGTGCAGCAGGTTTATAAATTACAAGGCGTAAGAATTAATAATAAGCATATTGAAGTGATATTAAAACAAATGCTTAAAAAAGTGGAAATAACAGATCCAGGTGAAACAACATTTATTGCTGGAGAACAAGTAGATAACGAGTATTTTGAGCAAATTAATAAAAAAGCTAAAAAAGAGAAATACGCACCTGCTCAGGCTGTAGGAATTTTACAAGGAATAACAAAATCCTCATTGCAAACTAATTCTTTCTTATCTGCTGCATCATTCCAAGAAACTATAAAAGTGTTAACTGAGGCTGCAGTTTCTGCTAAATCAGATCATTTAATTGGATTAAAAGAAAATGTAATAGTTGGCAGATTAATTCCTGCAGGTACTGGATTTTATATGAATAGATTAAAGAAAAAATACAACGACGTTAGCACAAATTAATTTTGGAGTGAAAAATCTTTCCTTGTTGACTTTTTGCGATATTGTAACTAATTTACGTATAAATGTGTCCTTAGCTCAGCTGGACAGAGCAACAGCCTTCTAAGCTGTGGGTCGGAGGTTCGAATCCTCCAGGACACACCATTTGAACATTTTGATATGTTTCTTTACGAAAAAAATATATATAAAAATTTATTTTTTCCATTTTTGTTAATAACTTTTGCTATTTGTGGAATAGCATGGATAGTTCAATCAATTAGATATTTAGAAATTATATTGAGTCAAGGAGCAAGAATATTAGATTTTATTAGTCTGACAATATGCCTCATTCCATTATTGCTATTTATTATATTGCCGGTATCCTTACTTTTTACTGTATTATATGTATATAAAAAATTTTTATACGACAGTGAAATAATAGCTTTATACTCATTGGGCATAACTAGAATTAATGTAGTTAAACCGTTTATGAAATTTTCTGTTTTGGTTGTAATTATCCACCTATTAATTTCATTTTATATATTGCCCATTAGTTCCAATAAATTTAAGAATTTAAAATTTAGCATTAACCAAAATTCAATTGTAAACCTCCTACAATTTAATACTTTTATATCAAAGATAGCAGGGTTAACAATATTTATTGAAAAAAAAGAAGGGGATAACTTGCTCAAAAATATATTAGTTAATAATTCTAAGAACACAGATAAGGATATCACCTTTATAGCTAGCTCTGGAAAATTTTATTATGATAAAGCAGTTTATAAACTCATCCTTTATGATGGAACGAAGTTGGAATTTCAGAATAATAAACAAAGATACTCTATGATTAAATTCTCTGAATTTACTGTGGATTTAGATCAAGGGGAAAAATCTAATGGCAAGTTAATTGATGATAGTTATGAACTTACTGTCCCTGAATTGCTCTTTTCCAATAACATTCCTAATAACAGGCTGGAAAAATTCAGGGCCCAAGGTAATTTTAGATTGATATGGCCGTTAACCTCAATATCAATTACTATTAGTGCTCTATATTTTTTAACACGAAGAGAAGAAAATAGAATGCAAAATTTTAAATTGAGTTTTTATACTTTTTTTTCAGTAATATTGATTATAGGCTTTAATTTGTCATTTTATATATTTAATCTAATCAGTTATAAATACTATCTTGTTGTATATATGTTTAATATTATACTACCCTTGATTTTATATTATAAATTATATGAGAATAATAAAAAAAAAATTAGCGCTGATTAGTGAGGAAATTTAAAATTTATGCCTGAGTCTTAGAGCTAAAGCCAGTGTTCCCTCATCAATATAATCTAACTCTGTTCCAATAGGTATACCATTTGCCAATCTTGATATTTTGAGATCCATATTTTCTAATAATTTTGCAATATAGTGGGCTGTTGTTTGTCCCTCAAGTGTCGAATTTGTCGCAATAATTACCTCCTTTATTTGATGATTATCGACTCTTATTTGAAAATTATTGAAATTTAAATTTTTAGGCCCTACACCCTCGATAGCAGATAATGTTCCACCTAAAACATGGTACATTCCATAATAAATTTTACTTTTTTCAATTGCCCATAAATCTGATATATTTTCAACTACACATAAAGTAGTTTTATCTCTTTTATTGCTTAAACAAATTTCACATGGGTTTGAGACATCAATGTTAAAACAAATATTGCAAGTTTGAATTTCTGCGAATGCGTTTTCCAAAAGCTGTGAAAATTTCAGCATATTTTCTTTATTTTGAATTAAATGTAAGGCAATTCTTTTAGCTGATTTAGGTCCCAAGCCAGGCAATTTAGAAAAAGTCTTTATTAATTGTTCTAAAGAATTTATTTGCATTTTGCTGAATTAAGGATAATTGACATTGTCTAAATGAGCACCACCATCTAATGATATAATTTGGCCAGTAACAGATTTATTTTCTACTATAAAATGAATTGTATTGCAAATTTCTTCAATAGTACCACTATGACCAAGAGGGTTATTACAGAAAGTTTTTTGAAAATTTTCCTCACTTTGGTTGTAATTTTTCATTATTTGTCCAAGTGCTATGCCATTAACTCTAGCCTTAGGAGCGTAGATTTTTGCTGATAACCTTGTGAAATCAGCAAGCATCCGTTTACTAAAATAGTATGAAGTAAAATTTTTAGGCAATTTATAAATAATGCTATCTAGTATATTTATAATATTAATCTGATTATCGAAGATATTCGTATCTAAAATTGTTTTAATAATTAATGATGGAGCTATGAAATTAATTTTCATTGTGGTAATAAAATTTTCTTGATTTAAGTCATGTAAAGAATCCATTTCAAAAATTGATGCATTATTGATAATTAATCCTATAGAAAGTCCTTGCTTAAATAAATTATGAACTTGATTTTTAGAAAAATCATTTTGGTATAAAATGCATTTTCTTCCTAATAAAATTATGGATTCTTGCAATTTAAAAGCTTCATTATATGAGCTGTTATAGTGAATTATAATATCCCAGCCGTTCTTTGCTAAAAAAATTGCTATATTTCTTCCAATTCTTTTGGCTGATCCTGTGATTAGTGCGTAAGGCAATTGCTTATATGTTAAGTTAATGCTAACATGTTTACATAAACTTTATATTGTATAATGAAAATTTAAATTATTAAACATTTTAATGAATGAAGTAGATTTTTTACCAAGCGTTTTGATTCTTTTAGCATCGTCGATTGTAGTGGTAGTTTTGTTACACAAGCTCAAAACTAGTCCAGTATTAGGATATCTAGTTGCTGGTGCAATAATCAATGCATATGGATTAATAAAGGAGCCAGAATATGCACATTCCTTAGCGGAATTTGGAATTGTATTTCTTTTGTTTATAATCGGTCTAGAACTTTCATTTGATAGGCTTATAAAAATGCGACTCCATGTTTTTGGTTTTGGAGGTCTTCAAGTTATCCTGACATCGTCTGCAATAGCGTTTGTATTGCATAAATTTTTTAATTTTTCGACATCAATATCTGTAGTAATTGGAGGTGCCTTAGCATTGTCTTCTACTGCAATAGTATTGCAGGTTATTTCTGAAGCAGGTAGGCAATCGAGCCAAGTCGGAAGGCTATCATTATCAGTACTGCTTATGCAAGATTTAGCAGTAGTACCGTTGCTTGCAGTTATGCCATTACTTGCAGATAAAAATGAGCATATTATGCAAGTAATAGGCATATCTGGGTTAAAAGCACTAGGGGTTATAGCTATGATAACCATATTTGGAAGATTATTTTTAAGGCCATTTTTCTCATTAGTTGCATCCGTAAAAACTGATGAAGTATACGTGACTACAGCATTATTAATTGTTTTAGGGGCTGCTCATATCACAAGTATGCTAGGCTTATCATCTGCAATGGGTGCATTTATAGCAGGCATATTAATAGCTGAAACAGAATACAGAAATCAAATAGAAGATAGTATACATCCATTTCAAGGGTTATTTTTGGGACTATTTTTTTTAAGTGTTGGTATGTCAATAGATGTGGAATTTATAAAAGAAAAATATAAGGCTGTGTTACTCGCTGCATTTGCCTTAATACTTATCAAAGCAACAATAATATTCATTCTTTGTAAATTATTTAGATTGAGGTGGGGCGCTACAATTCATTCAGCTTTATTATTATCTCAGGGTAGTGAATTTGCATTTATATTGTTTAATCTAGCTGCTAGCAAGGGTATCATTGATTCCAAAACGTCTGAGTTTATGCTAATGGCGGTAGCTGTGTCAATGGGGATAACACCTTTACTTGCAATGGTAGGCTCTAAAATTGAAGATAGACTCGATTTAGAAGAAGAACTTGACAGTAACCAGGAATTTAAGGGAATTAGTGATTTAAGTGATCATGTAATAATTGCTGGATTTGGAAGAGTAGGTAGAATAGTAGCTTATATGCTCAATAGAGAACAAATGAATTACATAGCAGTAGAAAGTAATGCCAGAATTGTTAAAAAAGCTAAACAGCAGGGGTTTCCTGTGTTTCAAGGTGAAGTAAGTGACACTAACACTTTGCAGGCGTTGGGTATAAAAAGAGCTAAGGCAATGATTTTAACTATGAGTGATAGAGTGACACTGAGAAAAACTACTAAAAAAGTAACTGTAGACTACAAAGACGTTAGAATAATTTCAAGAGCAGAAGATTATAAGCATAGTAAAGATATAAGAAAATTAGGAGCGGAAAGTGCAATTCCAGAAAGAATTGAAGTTGGTCTACAGTTAGGAGGGGTTGCTCTGGAAAATTTAGATTCTGTAAAGCATAATATTCTTGCTATAAAAGAGGAAATAAGAAAGAATAATTATTCAAAAATAGAGGAAAATGAATTATTTAAGTGCTAACTTAATTTTGATAGCTAAATGATTCCACAGAGATTGGTAAATTTTGCATTGTTATGCCATCAAGCCTTTAGTAAAGGTCTTTTGCTTTTCAGTTGCACGGTGCTGGCTATCATTATTGCCAACACAAAATTTGCCTCTTTATATCATCGCTTTATTGAGCAGAATTTTCAAATATCACTAGGATCGAGTTCTTTTTCACTATCAATTCACGCATGGATAAATGAATTTCTTATGGCGCTCTTCTTTTTGGTGGTTGGAATGGAGATTAAGAGAGAGATGATTGATGGTCATTTAAAAAGTAAATCTCAAAGAATCTTACCAATTGTGGCAGCTTGTTTTGGAGTGATATTTCCGGTGTTGATTTATATAGCTTTCAATTACCATGATGAAATTGCCATGCAAGCCTGGGCAATCCCAGCAGCAACAGACATAGCTTTCGCACTTGGTGTTTTTGCAGTTTTTGGCAGAAAATTACCACTTGCCCTGAGAGTATTCCTGACAGCACTTGCCATAATTGACGACTTAATCGCGGTTATTATAATAGCCTTATTTTATAGTGGTACTTTATATCTAAGTTATTTTATTCCAATTACTCTATGTTGCTTACTTCTGTATTTACTAAATAGGGCAAAAATTTCTGCGCTGGAACCTTACTTAATAATTGGAATATTCATGTGGTATTTCTTTTTTAAATCTGGAATTCACTCTACAATTTCTGGCGTTATACTCGGCATGTTTATTCCAGTAAAAGTATCAAATAATAACTTTCCACTAAAAAGGCTTGAGAAAGTATTAGCTCCATATGTTGAGTATTTAATTTTGCCTTTGTTTGCATTTTCTAATAGCGGCATTTGTTTTGGCTCAATTAATTTAGCTTCTTTGCATCATTCGGTTGTTATGGGAATTGTATTGGGATTACTGGTAGGTAAGACATTTGGAATTTCATTGGCGGTACATATTTTAAAAGCTTTAAAGATTATTATATTGCCAGAAAACGTACAAATGAAACATTATTATTACATATCAGTGCTTTGTGGTATAGGATTTACAATGAGCCTATTTATTGCATTAATTGCTTTTGAAAATAATTTAATATACTTGGAATTAGCAAAGATAGGTATAATACTAGGATCGTTGATTTCAACAATAGCGGTGGTAGTGCTAATGAAAATTTTTAAGGAGTGATGGGTGTATCTGATGATTAAGAATTTTGAATGGAAAATTGCCAAAAGATATATCGGCTACAATAATAAATTTATTTCCTTAGTAAGTTATTTGGCGACTATTGGCATTGCTCTTGGTGTGATGACGTTAATAATTGTTATGTCGGTGATGAATGGATATGAAGTGGAGCTAGTTAAAAAAATACTAGGAATTAATGGCCATATAACTGTAAGTAAATATGATCAAAAAATTTCAAATTATAATAAACTTATAGGTTATATCGAAAATATAGAAAACGTTGAATATGTTGCGCCATTGATAACGGGACAGGCCCTAGCTGAGAGTAATAAAAATTCCACAGGTGTATTAGTTAGAGGAATGAATTTTGATTCATTAAATAAAAAACCCATTATGCAGCATGCTTTTATTGTAAAAAATGAGCAATCTAAATTTGATAAAAATGAAATTTATATCGGCAACGCACTAGCTAAAAATTTAGGTTTACATCTAGGTGATAAAATGAGATTGATAGTGCCGAAATTTGATACCACAATACTTGGAGCAATCCCTAAAATTAAAACTTTTTATATTTCTGGAATATTTGATGTAGGGATGTATGAATATAACGCAAGTACTGTTTTTATACCAATCGATACTGCGCAATTGTTGTTTAATGCTAATAAATCTATTACGGAAATTGAGATTATATTGGATAATGTAAAAAATATTGAAAAAGTGAAAAGAGCTATTATAAAAGATATTCCAGACCAAGATATATTGATTACTGATTGGGGGCTTGCTAATCAATCATTAATCAATGCCTTGAGAGTTGAGCGAAATACAATGTTTCTGATTCTGGTACTTATAATTATGATAGCGGCATTTAATATCATTTCTGGGCTTGCAATGTTAGTTAAGGAAAAATATAAAAGTATAGCTATACTTAGGGCAATTGGTGCATCTCGTAGCTCTATAATAAAGATATTTGTTCTGGCTGGTGCTTTCTTAGGCTTCGTTGGTATTATGTCTGGTTCTATACTTGGCATTCTATTTGTCATTAACATTGAGCGCATTAAACAAATATTAGAATCAACAACAGGTGCTACTTTGTTTGACCCTATGATTTATTTTTTAACTTCATTACCATCAGAACCAGATGTGGCCGAAATTATTAGCATAATTGTCATATCAATGTTATTATCACTAGTTGCAACAATATATCCTGCCTGGAAAGCTGCAAAAATGCTACCTGCAGAAGCTTTAAGATATGAATAAATAAGATATGTCCAATTTCATTAGCACATTACAAAATAGAGGCTTTATATACCAGGCAACAAATTTAGAAGAACTAGAGAAAAAAGTCTCTGGTAATAAAATAAAAGCATATATAGGCTTTGATTGCACTGCAAAATCATTACACGTAGGAAGTTTAATTCAAATTATGATGCTAAGATGGCTACAAAAATTTGGGCACCAACCCATTATTCTACTTGGTGGTGGCACAACGAAAATCGGAGATCCATCTGGTAAGGATGAAGCAAGAAAGATGCTAGGGTATAATGATATAGAAGAAAATAAAAAATCATTAAAAAAAGTATTCAACCAATTTTTGAATTTTGATTCAGAGAATAAAGCCATTATTTTAGACAATGATGAATGGTTGAGCGAACTGCAATATTTAGAATTTTTAAGAGATTTTGGTAAGCATTTTTCAATCAATAGGATGATAAATTTTGAAAGTGTCAAGATGAGGCTGGATAGAGAGCAATCACTAAGCTTTTTAGAATTTAATTATATGCTTCTTCAGGCCTTTGATTTTTATCATTTATACAAGGAACAGGAGTGCATATTACAGATGGGAGGCTCTGATCAGTGGGGCAATATTATAAATGGCGTTGAGTTAATTAGAAAAAAGCTAGGTGATGAAGTTTTTGGGCTTACGTCACCACTCCTTACGACTAATAGTGGTGCAAAAATGGGAAAAACCGAAAGTGGTGCAGTTTGGTTAAACGACGATATGCTGTCTTCGTATGAATATTGGCAATTTTGGAGAAACACTGAGGATGCAGATGTGGTAAAATTTTTAAAGTTATTTACTGAGCTGCCACTGGACGAAATTGATAAGCTCTCAAAATTAACTGGAAAAGAAATAAATAATACTAAAATTATCCTAGCAGATGAAGCAACGAAATTATGTCATGGAATTGAGGCATCTATCAATGCAAAAATAACATCTCAAAAAACTTTTGAAGATAATAGTATTGGTGATAATTTACCAAAATTTAACATTACTTTGAATGATATAAGTGGTGGTTTTCCTTTGTTTAAGCTGTTAGTTTCATCTGGTTTATGTGAATCTAACGGTGCTGCAAGAAAATTAATCCAAGGAAATGGCGTTAGGATTAATAATGCCATTATAAACGATATTAATTACATGATTCAACAAAGTGATTTTAATGATAATAAAATGAAGCTTTCAACCGGAAAGAAAAAACACATGTTAGTGCAATTTTAACTTGACTAAAATTGTGGAAAGTTTTAGTCTTGCAGAAAATGATAGAGTCAATTAATATGAGTAAAAATACCTTTTCGAAAGTTTTTATAGCGCTTTTTGTTGTAATTTTTATGTCTGGCTGTGCTAGGGATTTATCAAATAGCATGTATGTTAGTGATTCAACAACAAACTTTACTCTTGAGGGACAAATTGTTTCGGTTCGTCCTGTGACAGTTAAGGATTCTGATAGATTACAAGGTAATACAACTGGCCTTGTAACTGGTGCCTTAGTTGGTGGGGTAGCTGGAAGTGGAATAGGTGGGGGCTCTGGAAGAGTAGGTGGTGCAGTTTTAGGTGGTTTGGTTGGAGCAGCTATGCAAGATTCACTTAGTACCAGTAAAGGCTTAGAGTATGTTGTTAAAGTTGATATCTCTCATGTTAAGGATAATTATTATGAAGGGAATGTTGCTTTAAGAAATGTTATTGCTACTGCAAGGGTTAATGGTATGTTAACGGTGGTGCAATCTGAAAAAGATCCATTACAAAAAGGACAAAAAGTTTATGTGGTTTTCTCAGATAATCGCACGAGAGTTATTCCTGCTCAGTAATAATAAGTAGGACATAAATTTTGTGAGCAAAATGTCATTCAAAAATAAGCTTTTAGCTATAGTTGCTTTTGATGTTTGCAAGTTGTGCGCCTATTACCACTAGGCAAACATCTAACTATAAAGAAGTTATTGCCAAGTATAATACGATGGTCTTACGGAAGCATAAATATTAGATAGCGTTAAGCAACTTTTAGAATCAACTCATTGTCAATATTTGCTTCATAAAGATTCCACTCATTAGAGGACATAGTCGCTTTAATCTGCAAAACATTGTGTGCATTCTCTCGGGTCCACTGCATTTTTTGTTTTCGC
>NZ_JAJBJD010000061.1 GCF_021811875.1 Candidatus Bandiella numerosa
CTTACTCTTCTCTATACGTTCTTCTGCTTCTCTTACTAAAAATGACATTTTGCCTCCTCTTTCGTATGTACTTATCTTTTCATTCTATCATATATGTTTCTTTCTGCCTATTATGCAATGGTCTTTTCTATCATATATGTTTCTTTCTGCCTATTATGCAATGGTCTTAAATAACGTTATTGTGATTATTATGATAACTTGATATCATACGTTGAAATATTGTTATTTGCCATTATGCTAGATTATACAAAATACATAAAAAATCCCAGCGCTATCCCGACTAAGTTGGTTGTGATGTTGCATGGATATGGGTCAAATAAAGACGACCTGATAAATCTATCGCCAGATTTATCGAAATTTTCCCCTGGTACGTTATTCATCTCTCCAGACGCTCCTTTTGACTTTGAAGGAATGCCCAATAGTGAAGCTAAACAATGGTTTAGTCTTCTTGATAGATCAAAAAATACATTAATTAATGAAATTAAAATGGCAGAAAAGTACATTGTAGATTTTATTTTTGCCCAATTAAATAAGTACAATCTTTCTGAGGATGACTTATGTTTATTAGGTTTTTCACAAGGTACGATGCTCTCATTATATTTAATTATGCAATCATTGATTAGACCAAAGTTAGTAATAGGGTATTCTGGAAGACTTTTTGGCAATAATTGGCAGTGCAAAGAAGGTAATAAAAAAACTAAAATTATGTTAATTCATGGAAAAGAAGATGATATTGTTCCTGTTGAAGATATGCTATCAACCGTAGAAGAGTTAAAAAAGTATGGGTTTGATACAAATCATTTTATTTCAAGGCACCTAGCGCATGGAATAGACGCTGAAGGAATAAATCTAGGTGGAAATTTTTTGAAAAATAATTTTTAAGGTCTAATTTTGGCATTTGGAGATAAAAGAAAGTCGATATGGTGGAATTCCATAGATATAAAAGCATTAACAAATATCATTTTTATAATGTTTTTAGGAATGCTGTTGTTGGCTTCTGCAGGTTCAGGTGTTGCTGAAAAATTGGAATTACCACATTACTATTTTGTAAAAAAGCAATTCGCCTTTTTATTAGTCGGAATTTTTACAATCTTGTTTCTTTCGGCATTAAGTGAGAAGTATATTAGAAGAATTATTTTCGTTGGCTTCATAGCAACGATTGCATTATTAATTCTTGTAATTTTTTTTGGAGAAGCAACTAAAGGGGCTAAAAGATGGCTTAATATTCTAGGGTTCTCTCTGCAACCATCAGAATTTTTAAAACCCTTTTATACCTGTTTTATTGCAGTAATTCTTTCACATGCAAAAACAAAAATTAACTTTAAAATTTTTTGCATATGCGTATTTTTTAATGCATTTATTGCTGTTTTATTGCTACTACAACCAGATTTCGGCATGACCATAACTAATACAATAGCAACTTTTGCTATGTTTTTTGTGGCAGGAATAAAGTTATCTTGGTTACTTTTAGTTTTGGTATTTTTTTTCTGTGGAATTTATGGAGCATATCTATTTTTTCCCCATGTGGCTATGCGTATTGATAAATTTATGGACCCTACTAATTCGTCAAATTATCAGGTGCAAAAATCTATTTCATCTTATCTAAATGGAGGATTTTTTGGCAAAGGACCAGGAGAGGGCACGATAAAATATGCTTTACCAGATGCTCATACAGACTTTATTTTTGCTGTCGGAGCTGAAGAATTTGGACTCGTTTTTTGCATAATAATAGTTGTGGCTTTTGCAATATTTATTTTAAGAGCTTTTTGGGGCTTAACTAAATCTTCAAATTTATTTCATATATATGCAATATTTGGCATTATGATGCATTTTGCAATACAATTTCTCTTTAATATTGGAGTGACGCTAAATATTTTTCCAACTAAGGGTATGACACTGCCATTTATTAGCTATGGCGGCTCATCAATGCTAGCATTTTCCATTGCTGCTGGTATTTATTTGAATTTAAGCAAAGATCGTCAGTCAGATGATTCATCGCAAAACAAAAAATTCTTCTACGTTAAAGATGTCTAACCTATTGGAATGGAATATTAACTACTACAGATAATTTTATCAGATTTGGTTTTTAATAAATTGTTTAGAACTTCAAAATCACTAAAGAATTGAGTATTTTTCACATTAATTTTACTAAACTTAATTATTGATTGTTCTTTATATATTTCTATCCTTTCAATCAAGCATTTTTTAGCAAAAAATTTGATTTTTGCGATGTCGATTAAATTTTTTACTTCTATAGGTAACTTACCAAACCTATCAGTCAACTCATCCATTAATTTATCAAATTCTTCTAAAGTATCTAAAGACATTATTTTTCTATACATCATACATCTAAGTGCTTCATTACTTATGTATTCCTTTGGTATAAAAATTGAATCTTTAATGATGATTTTTGGATTTAATTCCTGATCTTCAAAAGCAGTATTAGTGTGTTCATATTCTTTTTCTTCAAGCACTTTAATGGTATCAAGTAACATTTGTTGATATAGCTCTACTCCTATATCTCTGATATTTCCAGATTGTTCCTCACCTATTAAATTTCCATATCCTCTCATATCCATGTCAGCGGTCGCCAAGCTTAAGCTCGAGCCAAGTTGATCTAGTGATTGAATTGTCGAGAGTCTTTCTTGAATTTCTGGTTGAAACTTATTTTTTGGATCATATGTTAAATATGCATATGCTTGTTGTTTCCTTCTGCCAATTCTTCCTCTTATTTGGTACAGTTGAGACAGGCCAAGCATGTTAGATTTATCTATTATAATGGTATTGGCATTTTCAATATCTAAGCCAGATTCAATGATTTGAGTACTGATTAAAATATTGACGTCATTCTTTCGTAACTCTTGCAAAGTTTTTTCAACAGATTGGCTATCCACTTTACCATGTATGGCGCGAAATGTTAAATTAGAAAAATGCTTTTTTATCAGTTTTTCAATATCATCAATATACTGAATTCTTGGAGTAACAATAAGCACAATACCACCTCTACTATTTTCTCTTGATATAGCTTGTTTAAGTACTTCCAAAGAAAATGGTAAAACGTAAGTTTTTATAGGCTTTCTGCTTATGGGAGGTGTGCTAATTATACTTAAATCTCTGATCCCAACCAAAGACATTTGCAAAGTCCTTGGGATAGGAGTTGCAGAGAGCGTAAGCATGTGCACATCTTTTTTGAATTGCTTCAACTTTTCCTTTTGTGCCACACCAAAATGTTGTTCTTCATCAATTATCACTAAAGCCAAATTTTTAAAATCAATTTTATCAGTAAGTAAAGAATGAGTTCCAATAATTATATCAATCTCTCCTGCTTTTAATGCTTTTCTAATTTCATCACTCTCTTTTTTGATATTATTTCTTGAAATGGACTTTATGTTAACATCAAATCCAGCAAATCTAGAGGTTAGAGTTCTATAATGCTGTTCTACTAAAAGAGTTGTTGGAGCAAGTATTGCAACTTGAGAAGGGTTATCGCCTTTTACTGCAATAAAAGCTGCGCGCATGGCTATTTCAGTTTTTCCAAATCCAACATCTCCACAAATTAGTCTATCAGCAACTGAGCCAGACCCAAAATCTTTAATTATGTCTTCAATCGCTGATATTTGATCGTCAGTTTCAATATGCTCAAATGAATTGCAAAATTTTTCATAACTTGTATATATCGGATTTAGCTCAATACCTTTTTGTAACTTTCTTTGAGCTGCAATATGAATTAATTTTTTAGCTATTTTTTCAATTTTCTTTTTGGCTTTGCTTTTTCGTAATTTCCAGGATGCTTTCCCTAATTGATCTAAGTTGCTAATGTCATCATTTCCATATTTTGTTATTAGTGCAAAATCCTCAATGGGCACAAAAAGCTTATCATTGTTGTGGTATGTTATATGTATAAAATCTTTTACAATACCGCTTGTTATAATTTCCTTAATTCCCTCATATTTTCCTACCCCAAACTTCTTATGGACGACTAATTCCTCAGGATATAAGCGATATGAACTTTGCGAGAATTTTTTTATGTTTTTCTTTTTAGAACTGGACTGCGCACCAGTCTTTCCAAAGATGTCCTTTTCAGTAATAAAAACTAAATCATCTGTAATGAATCCTGTTTCAAATGGTATTTTTGATAAAAAAAGCTTTTTTCCACTTATTTGAATTTCATCAATATTATTGATTATTTCAAGATCATACCCTTGCTGGGATAAATAATTTGTTACTCTATCTAATTTAGATTCGTGCGATAATAAAAGGATCACTTTTTTGCCCTTAAAATTATCATTTAACGACAGTAAAAATTTCTTAAGCCCTTCTAATTCTGATATATTATTAAGTTTAGAAATATTATAAATATTGGGACTTTCATCAAACCTGTCTTCTTCATTATTAAATGTAGTAATAATAAAATTAGAAAATGTGACAATTTTTTTATTAATATCCTCTGGTGACAAATATATCTCTGAAGGTGGTGGTAATAAATTCTCAGAGTCGTTATTCTCTAGTGTTAATTGGTATTTTTTTTGCAGTAACTGCCAATATTCATTTAAACAAGGATCAAAATCATGTTCTTTAATCACAATTCCGTCATTAGTTAGGTAATTAAGAATATTACTTGGATTATCATAATATATTGATTGAAACCAACTAACTGTTTCACGAAATTTTATATCATTTATATATTGTAAATATTTTACAGTATCATTATTAAATTTTTTTGAATATTTGCTTATAAATAAATCTTTAAATGATGCACATAAAAAAATCTCATGCGCAGGTATGACGGTGATAGAGGCAATTTTCTCTGTACTAATTTGCGTATTTAAGTCAAATTTTTTAATTGCTTCTAAAGCATTATCAGTGAAATTTAATCTAATACCATACTCATGATCAAACATGACTATATCTATTATCCCTCCACGCACAGAAAATTCTCCAAACTCTTCCGCTGTATCAACCCTTTTATAACCAATATTGTGTAGAAAGATGATTAATTCTGAAAAATCATATTTTTGATTAATTTGTAAAATTTTGCTTATCTCTTTGATAGTGGCAATAGGAGGTTGAAATTGAGTCAAGCCTAATACACTTGAAATTATTAGCCTACTATTATTTATAGATTTGGATAGTTTGTAGAGCGAGCTAGCTCTATGAAGAAAATTTGAGCAACTATTTGTTGTATAAGGGTTACTATCGCTAGCAGGCAAATATATTACCTCTACATTGTTTGATATAAAAAATTTCGAAAAATTATATAGTTCAAGTGCTGTTTTTTCATTGTTGGCAATATACAAAATTGAGGTGTGTTTATTCAATAACTTATTTAGCACATAAGCTTTTGTGCTTTTTAGAGAATATAAGTTTTTCTCTCTCTTTTGATAATTTACACTTAACAAAACAACTATATTTAATTCACGCGCCTAAAATAAAACCTTATATTAGAAAATAAAATGGATGTCACTTTTTTTTATGCTAATGTGTATAGCAAATATTTTTAAGACCATTGCATAATAGGCAGAAAGAAACATATATGATAGAATGAAAAGATAAGTACATACGAAAGAGGAGGCAAAATGTCATTTTTAGTAAGAGAAGCAGAAGAACGTATAGAGAAGAGTAA
>NZ_JAJBJD010000062.1 GCF_021811875.1 Candidatus Bandiella numerosa
GATACTACCTCGCCTTTTTCTTTTTTTCTTACTATTATTTCAAAATCCATTTGATACCTGTATTGTTTTAGGTCAAAGGTTAGCACTTTTCCTATTTATACGCTATCTAATATTTATGCTTCCTATTCGTTTTTCTTATCATTTGACATTTTACACCCCATATAAAAAATATTTATCGTTGTTATGCGTAATTTTAATTTTTTGTCAATAATTAATTTTTATCTTTAAATTTACATAAATCATATATAACACACTCCCCACATATTGGTTTTCTTGCTTTACAAATATATCTGCCATGTAGAACTAACCAATGGTGTGCATATTTTTTCCACTTAACTGGTATTTTTTTATTTAGTGCAAATTCTGTGGCGTCTGGAGTTCTAGTTTTACATAAACCTAAGCGATTACTCACTCTAAAAACATGTGTATCAACAGCTATAGTTGGTTCATTAAAGAGCGAATTGAGTAGCACATTAGCACTCTTCCTACCTACACCTGGTAATCTGCAGAGGTCTTCAAAATTATCTGGAAGTTGGCTGTTATACTCATCAACCATAATTTGGCAAGCATTCATAATATTTTTTGCTTTCGAATTATAGAGCCCAATGCTTTTTATATGATCCTTTAGCCTTCCCTCCCCTAACATAAGCATTTTATATGGATCACCTGCGATCTGAAATAATGCCGGAGTTACTTTATTCACTCCCTTATCAGTTGATTGAGCTGAGAGAACTACTGCAACAAACAATGTAAAATTATTTTTGTATTCTAATTCAATTTTTGGACTTGGCCGTTGTTTGCTTAGCCTTTCAAAAATTTCATCTACACTCTTTTTCAGCATATATCAAAATTTTAATTTAACCATTTCCTTTGGTTTAACCCACTTATCAAAATCTTCTTCGGATATTAATCCAAGTGATACACCAGATTTTTTGAGTGTTATGTTTTTTTCATATGCATTCTTAGCTATTTTTGCGGCATTATCATAGCCAATATGAGGATTAAGCGCAGTAACTAGCATTAAAGATTCATGAAGTGATTTATCAATTTTTTCTCGATTAGCTTCTGTCTGCAATAAGCAATTGCTAGTAAAACTAATTAGCGAATCAGATAATAACTGTATAGATTGTAAAAAATTATAAATTATTACTGGTCTAAATACATTTAATTCAAAATGTCCATTTGAGCCTGCAATTGTTATGGTGGTATGATTACCCATAACTTGAGCTGCCACCATTGTTATTGCTTCACATTGAGTAGGATTAACCTTACCTGGCATAATTGAAGAACCTGGTTCATTTGCAGGTAATATTAATTCTCCCAATCCACATCTAGGTCCAGATGCTAAAAATCTTATGTCATTTGCAATTTTCATCAAACTAGCCGCCAAGGTATTTAGCGCTCCACTTGCTTCAACAAGCGCATCACAGCTGGCAAGGGCTTCAAATTTATTTTCCGCAGTTACAAATTTAAATCCCGTTATTTCATTTATGTATCTTATAAAACAATTAATAAATCTTTCACTACAATTAATTCCTGTTCCAACAGCTGTACCACCTTGTGCAAGCTGTAACAAATTTGGTAAACTTTTCTCGACTCTTACAATATTACTGTTGATTTGAGCTAAATAACCTGAAAATTCCTGAGATAGTGTAATAGGGGTTGCATCCTGAAGGTGAGTTCTACCGATTTTTATTATCCCTTCAAACTCTTCAATTTTAACCTGTAGTACATTTTTAATATTCCTAAGAGCTGGTAACAATCTATCATTAATTTCAGTTACTGCCGCTATATGCATTGCTGTTGGAAAAGTGTCATTTGATGACTGACTCATATTTACATGGTCATTTGGATGGACAGGCTTTTTACTTCCAACTATTCCATTTAATTCCTCAATAGCTAGATTGGATAAAACTTCATTCATATTCATATTAGTTTGAGTGCCTGAACCTGTTTGCCAAACCGATAAAGGAAAATTATCATCCAATTTACCTGATAATACCCTATCAACAGCAAAAAAAATAGCTTTAGCAATATATGGTTCTAGTACCCCTAACTCCTGATTAGAAAGTGCAGCAGCTTTTTTTTGTTTTGCCAAAGCATATATCAATGCTTTTGGCATTTTTTCGTGACCAATTTTAAAATTTTCCAAAGATCTTTCAGCTTGAGCACCCCAGTATTTATCACTTGGAACTTTAATTGCTCCCATTGTATCGTGTTCTATTCTAAATTTTTTCATATTATTAGCATATCAATTCAGCAGAACTTTATGATAAAAAATTTGATTCTTCAAGTAGTAATATTACTCTATCTACCTGATCAATTTATTAATCCCAGTATAGTATTTATAAATTAGTTATTTAATATAGAATTCGAAAGATTTTTAAAATTTTTCCACATAACACTTCATATTAGCATTTGTATTATAGTATTTAAAACCAGTCTGCCTTTGATTGTTGATTTAATATAATTGTTTTTGCCTTTCACTAAGAAACCTTTTGTAATTAGGTCATTCATAGATTTTAAGTTAGTGATAGCTGATGCATGAATACCTTTATTTAACCTTAATCCCATCGTCAGAACATCCATCATGTTTTGTTTATTGCTAATCTCCTTCTTATCTTGTATTGGGAATTTATATGTATCTACATACTTTAACCATTTTTGTGGGTTATAATAGTTTATTGTATAATAAATTTTGTTATCAAAGATATAACGACCATGAGCTCCAGGTCCCAGCCCAATATAACTACCCAATTCCCAGTAAGATAAATTATGCTTACATTCATATCCTGCTCTTGAATAATTAGATATTTCGTATTGTTTAATCTCACGCAATTTCAAGATATCATACGTTGCTTTATACATGGCAATTGAAATTTCCTCATTCGGCATTTGAAATTCTTCTGCTCTTAAAGCATTGAAAAACTTAGTGCTCTTCTCTATTGTCAGTTGATAACACGAAATATGGTAATCCACATATTTTAGTACTTCATTAAGCTCGCTCTCCCATTCGTTAATTTGTTGTCCCGGAAGACAATACATTAAATCAAATGAATAATTATCAAAAATTTCTCTAGCAAATTCAATAGCTTTTAAGGCATCATATTGAGAATGAGAACGACCTAAAAATTTCAAGTTATTGTCTCTAATGCTTTGTATACCTATAGAAACCCTATTAATCCCACAAGATTTAAAGTCCCTAAATCGTTCTCTATCCACTGAATTAGGATTTGCTTCCAGTGTAATCTCGATATTGTTGGAAAAATCAGTAATGCTAGAAATTTTATTTATAATAGAATCCACCGTATTAGGTTTCATTAGTGAGGGAGTTCCACCTCCAAAAAATATTGATCTAATTTTTTTATTTTTAATTAAATCCTTATTTAATTCAATTTCATTTAAGTATGATTTTTTCCAACTGTCATGCTCAATATAATCATTTTCATGGCTATTAAAATCACAATACGGGCATTTAGTTTTACAAAATGGCCAATGAATATATATAGATAACTCATTGGATTGGCTATTCATTACTTAGCTCTTTCCTAAAAATAAAGACTAGTATCAAAAATATAGAATAGAGAGTAAAAATGGCAGGGATTATATGCCCTTGTATCACATAATATAGAGTGGGATTTTTTAATTTAGGTGGTATAACTCCATCTATAACAGCTTCCGTATTAATTTGGGCAGTCTTTATTAAATCTCCATAAGCATTGATTATGGCTGAGACACCAGTATTAGCTACTCTTATAACAGGTAAACCAAATTCCATAGCCTTTACTCTAGAGATCACATAATGTTGATGTGGACCAAAAGTATTTTCAAACCATGAATCATTAGTAATATTCAATATAAATCTATACTTGCGATAAGAAGATAATGACAGGTGATTTTTAGCTAATGTTGATTCAGAGCATATCAGAGGTAGAAAAGCAATGTTATCATCTAATTCGATAATATTCCGAGTACTTCCCTTTGAAATATCATCAAAATTTACTGAATGTGCCATTTTGCGCACTAACTTATTAGTGTTTTTATATGGCATGTATTCACCAAATGGAACTAGTATTCTTTTATCATAATATCCTAATATTTCACCTTTACGATTTAGTGCAATTAATGAGTTATAGCTTAGTAATTTTTCTTCATTTTTTTCTAATCTGTCTGTACCAAATATCAATGCAGAATTTTTTGTTTCATCCATTGGTACAAAGTTCTTTAAACCATCAAACCACTTAGAATTTTCTATGATGGGATATGGAAATGAGGCTTCAGGCCAAAAAATATATTGCATATTTTCAAAGCCTGGAGAAAGTGTAAGTTTCGATAATGTTTCAAATATATAAGCTTGCTTCTCAGAATCACCATAGTGTGGTTGCTGTATATTGGGTTGAACTAATCTGATTTTGATAGCATGATCGCTTTTTAATTCATTATTCTTTTCCTCTTTTCTGACCTCACCTATAACACACACACACACAAATAATAGTATGTTTGATATAATGAATATTTTGTTTTTGGTAAATAAACTAGTTGAGAAAAGCGCTAATAGAAAACTTACTCCATATGAACCAATATAAGCCAACATATTATTAAACCAGGGAACTGATATTGCGGTATAACCAAGCAAACCCCAATTAAATGGAAAAAAAACATTACTTCTAATATATTCAAGTATTACCCATAAAAATGCAAAATTTATCGAATATATAACATTATTATGCCTTATATACTTTGTTAATATTGCCAATATGCCAATTACTATTGCAAATGCAACGGGAATAAGTAATGACAAAAATGGTACAGCCCACTCCATGTTTATATTGGCTTTGTATATAGAAAAAGGAATCCAATAAGTTTGAATTATAAAAAATCCATAACCAAATAACAATCCATGAAGGAAAAGTCTTAAATTTCCATTGATTTTTCTTAGTATAAAAGCAAAAATACCAAGAGAAATAATAAACGGAAATGCTGAAATAGGAAAAAAAGCAAGGGTCAGAGATAACCCAAGTAGCGGTGATATTAAAATATAAAAATTAGCAATATTCATTTAAATTACCCTTTATTTTGTATCCTATCCCTCTATAATTTTACCTCTTAACTCTTCAATTGTGACTATATTATACTTTAAACTTTTATCAACCATTTTGATCCATTTTTCCAAAGTATCAATGTTATGTATGCTAGCATTTATAATTACGATAGCATGCTCTTTAGCACTAGCAATTAATTTTAAATCATCTAATCTTTTTATTAACTCTATTTCTGACATTTCTTGATTTATAACGCTGTCTACTTTTAGTATTTTATCCTTCATGCCAAATTTTATTGCCACCTCTCTAAAAGATTTTATTTCTTTTGGATCATTGTATAAAATGTATTTGTTAGTTTCACTAATTCTTTTAAGCAAAAAATTTAGGTCGCTTATATCATCAGTAAACGATTCATCCATCTCGTTGTAATATCCATTAAAGTCATTTGATTTAGATAGGAAGCATAAATATTAGATAGCGTATAAATAGGAAAAGTGCTAACCTTTGACCTAAAACAATACAGGTATCAAATGGATTTTGAAATAATAGTAAGAAAAAAAGAAAAAGGCGAGGTAGTAT
>NZ_JAJBJD010000189.1 GCF_021811875.1 Candidatus Bandiella numerosa
GATCTGTAATAATTACTTTCTCTGCATTTGCAACATATTATTTCTGACATATACTAACCTTATTTGTGTTATTGTGCATATCATATCAGCTTTCTCAATTGTATGCTATATTTGTTTAGCAATGCCTGTATATGAATATGAAAGGGGAGCTATGAAACAAATTTTAGCTGCAGATAGTGGATTTTAATATTAGATTTTATATTATATAATATTACTACTTGCTCAACTCTTTAGCCACACTCTGTTTTAATTGGGCTTGATTGGAATGATATAAATTCAAAAACTTTTCGTGCTGCTCGCTTAGTATCAGATTTAAATTTTCAGCTAAGAAGTTGAGTATAGTATTGATTTGGTAAAATTCGCTCTCATCAAATTTGTTTAATACATAATTCGTAACCATAGCGGCTAGAGCCGGTCTCCCGATGCCAATTTTAATTTTATTATAGTTTTTACCAACATATGAATCTATGGACTTCAAACCATTATGACCAGCATCTCTACCACCAATTTTAATTTTAATTTTACCCACTACCAAATCTAAATCATCGAAAATAATAAATATATCACTTAAAGGTATTTTATAAAAATTCACAACTTTACTGATAGGAATTCCTGAATTATTCATAAACGTCATAGGCAGAAAAAATATAATATCCTGATTAAAAATTGTAGCCTTCGCTATCTTTCCATCAAATTTATCCTGAAATTCCGAAATTTTAAATTTTTTTGCAAGCACTTCTATTGCATTAAATCCTAAATTATGCCTCGTTTCTTTATATTTAAAACCAGGATTACCTAACCCTATTACCAATTTCATTCTGAATTAATCAAATTATTTGTTTTAAATGAAAAATAATCATTGTGCGAAACTATTATGTGATCATGCACAACAATATTTATAGCCTTTAAAGCCGTTATAATCTTATTCGTAATTTCTATATCTTGTTTAGATGGAGATGTATCTCCACTTGGATGATTATGTACCAGAATAACCGCAGATGCAAAATGCGTTAATGCATTTTTCACAATCTCTCTTGGATGTATAGCTATTCTATCAACAGTACCAGAATCAATCATTTGTTCGTGGATTAATATATTTTTCGAATTTAAATAAAGTATCTTAAAATGTTCAACTTTTTGAAATCCCATAATTAAATTACAATAATTTATAACAGAACTCCAATTGTTAAGTATATGAAATTTTTTATTTGAGTCATTAGGTATATGCAAACGACTAAACAAATCTTTTAACAGTTTAAAATATACCTCGGCTGATTTGCCTAAACCTTTTACTCTATTTACCTGACTATATTCGGCATTGATTACCCCAGCTAAACTTCCAAATTCCTTCAATAGTGATTTCGCTACCAGCTTTGTATCTTTAATTAATATAACATTAAATAACAACATTTCTAATATTTCATAATCCGGCAAAGTTCTTATCGGTGATTTATAAAATCTATCTTTTAACCTCTTTCTGTGTCCATGTTTATTCTCTATTTCTTCCATTATCAATTATTACCTTCCCATAAATAAGACCATTGCATAATAGGCAGAAAGAAACATATATGATAGAATGAAAAGATAAGTACATACGAAAGAGGAGGCAAAATGTCATTTTTAGTAAGAGAAGCAGAAGAACGTATAGAGAAGAGTA
>NZ_JAJBJD010000220.1 GCF_021811875.1 Candidatus Bandiella numerosa
ACTTTGCCGTCAGCTTCCTTCCGCCAACTCCTCACGAAGTTAACCTTGCCTCAGCTAATGGACAGCTCTATATCAGCCCATGAGGGACTTGAACCCTCTACTCTTACATCATGCACGGCGCACATCAGAGTTGACAATAGCGCAATTATCGAAGAAATATGAGATAACAGGCAAGACAATACAAAATTGGAAAAAGCAATTCTTGGAAAATGCATCATTAGCATTTGAGCCAGCAAAAGTAGTGAGCGCATATAAAAGTGAGATAAAAGAGTTAAAAGCAGAAAATGATGAATTAGCTAAAGCATTAGGCAAAGCTACAGTAGAGAGGGACTGGGCAATGGGAAAGCTAAACAGCTTGGATATACCAAATAAAAGGGATCTTGTCGATTCCAAGCTGGACAAAATATCAATGGCAAGACAATGCGAATTACTTAAGATAAGCAGATCTATGATGTATTATAAGCC
>NZ_JAJBJD010000221.1 GCF_021811875.1 Candidatus Bandiella numerosa
CCGCCAATGACGTTAGGAATTTAACGGAATCATTTACCTTTTCATTCGGTCGTCGAACCGTATGAATCATTCGGTGTTTTGAAGCGTCAAATTTCTCATTGGATCGAATCAAGGACACCAACGTATTTCCAGGTCCAACCTCAACAAAAATGGCTGCTTCCGTATCCAGTACAGCGCTTGCGCAACTATCGAACTTCACAGCTTTTCGCAGTTGATTGGTCCAATACTCAGGCTTGCACATTTCATCTGAAACGGTTGCTCCAGTTAGATTGGAAATGATTTTTATTTCTGGTTCATTGAATGTTATTTCATCAAATTCCTTGGCAAATTCATTGAGAATCGGATCCATTAAAAATGAGTGAAAGGCATGCGATGTTTTCAACTCTTTGAATGGTATTCCTTTTTCCGTAAGATCTGCAACAATTGAATTGAGAATTTCCTCTTTTCCTGACAAAACGGTTGAT
>NZ_JAJBJD010000222.1 GCF_021811875.1 Candidatus Bandiella numerosa
GTGTAAGTCTGAGATTTTTATTACTGATCATTTGTTGAGAATTTTATTAAGGTCGACGATCGAACTCCCCCGACCTTGATTCAAGAAGGAAAACAAGTCGCGCTGAATGTCAAAGGAAACGAGATATCCCCTGTCATGAAGAATTTAAAAATACAAAGCTTCAATAAAGCACTTTTCAGACCGAATAGACAACATGTGAATCTCACGCAAGAAGACAGCTTTGTTGAGAATGTAAACTTCGGCCAGTTTACAATCGACTCAAATCCGCATATGGAAGCGGTCAGCAAGGGGGTCTCGATTCCAGGCATCAAACAGAGGAAGAAGTAACAGTATTTCTGATTTTTGCGTGCAAAAGCACGCAAATTCAGAAAGAGACAACTCCAAACAGCTGATAACTCCTGCGAGCAAGGTCATCAGGCTCGACGAGATTTCAGTGAGCAGCAGGCTGAAGAACAACACGC
>NZ_JAJBJD010000002.1 GCF_021811875.1 Candidatus Bandiella numerosa
TTGCGCTATTGTCAACTCTGATTCCATCAATTCTAGCACTATTTTTGTTTTTTGTTCAGCGCTAAAATTTCTTTTTTCTTTTTTACTCATACTTCTTATTTTTTATTTATATTTTTATATCTTTTAGGAAATAAAACTACTCTTTTTGTTGTCTGACTTTTTCAGTCCACTATACTACCTCGCCTTTTTCTTTTTTTCTTACTATTATTTCAAAATCCATTTGATACCTGTATTGTTTTAGGTCAAAGGTTAGCACTTTTCCTATTTATACGCTATCTAATATTTATGCTTCCAGTAGAATAGATATATCTAATCAAGAAGATATATGGAGAATAAGGGATATGAGTCCTTAAAAACCAAGAGGTATTAATTGTTTTGACTGGGAAAATGGTGATCTTTTAAATTTAGGAAAGTGAGTTTCATAACAGGAAAGTAAGACTTAATCCTAGAAAAAATATCATCAGCAAGTTTCTCATCATAAGTATGAGAAGTTTTATTTCTGTCGTCAAGCATAGAAAGCCATAATTTCTCGTCTTCAATTAGCTTGTGTGAAAAAGCGGAGATAAGAACGTCCTTTGGGAAAGAAACGTTATCAATTCCCTTGCTTCTAATGATCTCTCTTAAAAGCAACCAAAATAATTCCATAGAAAATTCAAATCTCTGAATAGTAGCGTCAATATGAATTCTATTAGGAGTAGGTTTGGAATTGATAGCAGATTCAAGAGAGTCTAAAGCATTGGAAAGTTTAGAAAAAGAAGAGATAAGTTTTTCAGAAAATTTGTCAAACATGATAATAGAATCAGAAAAAATATTATTTTTAAGTGTAGAACTATCCTGAAGAGAATTCAAGTCAATACAATCAATCTTAAGAAGGGTATCAGCATTACGAATAATATCGTTAACAGTAATCCAGTCATATTGAGAGTGATTAGGAGATAAAGAAAGAGCGATATCGATATCAGAATAAAAAGTATCACAGTTTTTAGCCTTAGAGCCAAATAAAAGAATCTTTTCAACAAATGGAAGAGATTTAAGCTCATTAAAGAAGCGATAAGTAGAAATCTTTTTAGCGTTAATATTTAGGGTGTTATTCATACTATTTTTTAACAGGGTTTAACCCAAAAAGTTTACGATCAGAATTACGCATTAAATAACTATCCATTAATTTAACAACATCATCAAAAGAGTTGTTTTTATTAGCCTTATCTAAATAATAGCTACCAATTAAAATCTTGCGTCTAGTATTATCTTTACGTTCTTTAGACTGCTCTCTATTTTGCATTAATCTAATGCGAGCATTTAAAGAATCACGTTTTTTCTTAAGAGAATCTAAGTTAGCAGTGTGAGCCATAAATAGTTGTCAAACTAAAATATGATTATCTTTTACTAGTACTATAAAAAGTAGTATAAAGCAAGTAAGTATTATCAACAACACGTAAATTAAAACAAAAGGCACAGAAATAAGCATCAAAAGAACAAAGCCGCACTCGGCAAGTGAGAGTGCACGCTTATATGTTGCAAGCAACATAGCGTTATGGTATAGTGAGTTAAGTATAGTTAGTAATACAAAGAATACTATTTTGAGATAATGTGTTTAAAGTTAAAGTACTAATAAAAAGTATAAAAGGTAATAAAGAAATAATACTTAAGTAGTAAAAAATATTAATAAATTAGAAAAGTAAATATAATAAATGGCAATGTATCACTGTAGTGTTAAGACGATAGGAAGAAGTGGGGGTAGTAATGTAGTAAATAGTGCGGCATATAGGAGTGGCGAGAAGTTAAAAGAGTATCAATTAGATAAAACATTCTATTATTCTGGAAAGGCAATGGATGTGATGCATAAAGAAATAATGGCACCAGAGAAAGTTCCAGAGTGGGCTTTAGATAGAGAGAAGTTATGGAATGAGGTAGAGAGAGTAGAAAAAAGAAAAGATTCACAATTGGCAAGAGAGGTAGAGATATCATTACCTAGAGAGTTTAGTGTTGATCAGAATATATCGTTGGTTAAGGAGTATGTGCAAAAAGAGTTTGTAGATAAGGGAATGATAGCGGATGTATGTATGCATTATGGACTGAAAGGAGATAGTTATAATCCCCATGCACATGTATTGCTTACAATGAGAGATATAGATGATAAAGGATTTGGGAAGAAGAATGTTGAGTGGAATAGTAGGGAGTTATTAAAAGAGTGGAGAGAGAGCTGGGCTGAACTTAGTAACAAGCATTTGAGCCTCAATGGTATAGAGCAGCAGATAGATCATAGGAGTTTGAAAGAACAAGGGATAGAGTTAGTTCCGCAGAATGTAGAGTTGCCAAGTGATGCGAAGGATAGGTTGACTGGACAAAGGGAACGTCAGCTAGAGATAATGAGGGAGAATGGAGAGAGGTTAAAAGAAAATCCAGAAATAGCACTCCATGCTATTACAAATAGACAGTCAATATTTACAGAAAGAGATATAGCAAGATATGTAAATAGTAGGACAGTGGATAGAGAGCAATATGATGATGTTATGGTTAAGATTAAAGGACATGATAGTTTGGTGAAACTAGTAGGTGAAGAGGGTAAGGAAAAGTACACAACTAAGGAGATGTTAAATACAGAAAGGAAGATGTACGAGAGTGTGGCAAATAAATCAGAAGAGAGAAGATTTGGAGTTAAGGATGGTGAAGTAGAAAAAGTAATAGGTGGGTATGATCTGAGTCAGGAGCAGAAGATGGCAGTAGAGCATATAACTAGAGATAAGGGGATTAGTTCAATAGTAGGGTATGCAGGGACAGGAAAGACACATATGTTAAATGCGGCAAGAGAAGTATGGGAGAATAGTGGATATAGAGTCAAGGGTGCGACGTTATCAGGGATAGCAGCTCAAGGTTTAGAAAAAGGAGCAGGTATAGAGAGTAGAGCTGTAGCAAGAAGGTTAATAGATTGGGAGAATGGAAGAGATACTTTAGGGAAGAAGGATATATTAGTTATAGATGAGGCTGGGATGTTAGGGACGAAGGATGTAGCTAGATTGGTAGGAGAGGTAGAGGAGAAAGGTGCAAAGCTGGTAATGATAGGAGACCCACAGCAATTACAAGCGATAGAAGCAGGAGCAGCATTTAGAGGAATAGCAGAGCGGACAGGATATCTAGAGATGAATGATATTAAAAGACAGCAAGCAGGTTGGCAGAGAGAGGCTACAAAGATGTTTGCAATGGGAGAAGTGAGTAAAGCGCTAGAGCAATATGAGAAATGTGGGAAGGTACATAAGTATAGTGAGAAGGAATGGTTAATAAAGGATATGGTATGTAAATGGGGTAGCGATAGAATATCAAATCCAGAGAAGACACAAATAATGTTAGCGTATAGGAGAGAGGATGTTAGAAAATTAAATGAAGAGGCTAGAAGAGATTTAAAGAATGAGGGGATGATAAAGAATGGATATGAGTTTTCTGTTTCAAATGGCAATAGGGAGTTTAGCAAAAAGGATCAAATATATTTCTTAAGAAATGACAGTGATCTTGGAGTAAAGAATGGGACATTAGGAGAAGTTATATCAGTAAATAAAAAAGGAGATATAGAAGTGAATATTAAAGGAGGAGAAAAAGATAGAAAGGTGTCATTTAACATAGAGAAATATAATCATATAGATCATGGATATGCATCGACAGTACATAAAGCACAGGGGATAACAGTAGATAGGGCATATGTAATGGCATCGAAGGGATATAACCAACATATAGCGTATGTGGCAATGAGTAGGCATATAGGTGAGGTAAATCTATATTGGTCAAAAGATGAGTTTAATAGTTTTGAAGATTTAAAAAATCAGTTTGGTCGAGAAGCTAGGAAAGAAAATGCAATGGATTATATAAGTTGTGCAAAAGAGTATGCAGAAGGAAGGGGCATAGAAAGCAATTATAAAGAGATAGGGATAAGAGGGTTTTATAAGCTATATAACCAAGAGAAGATAGAGGAAAGATTTAAGTATGATTTTGGTGATAAAAAGTACGATAATATAATGGATAGATTAGAGAGTAGAAGAGTTTATAATAAAGATTTGGCAGAAGCGAAGCAGTTTTATGGCAAAGGATTGGAGAAGGAGTTAGAAGCAGGTGATAGTGTAAAGTATTTATGGGATAAGCAAATAGGAGATAAAAATTATGCAATATTTAAAGCTGGTGAGGGTGAATATAGGATGATGGAACGGAATAGATGTATAGGTATTAGGCAAGATGAAGAAGTTAATATATATAAGGCTAGAGATGGTGGATTGGCAGGCGCACCATCTAAGGAAGCATTATGGGAAAGAAAAGTTAGTGGTTTGAGTGATGCATTTGGGAAGGAAGTTAGCTTTGGAGCAGAGATAGGAGATAGAGGTAAGTATGGAGGAGAAATAGAGTTCGAAGGGAAGAGATATGGGGTAATGCATCAATATGATGAAGTGAAGTTAATAGATAAGAGGGATTTTGCAGAGAACTTTAATGTAAAAGAAGGTGGATATGTGAAAATAGAGCAATATAGGGAAGATAAGAATGAAATAATAGCAGTTAGGGATACAGAAAAGTACAAAGAAATAGAGATGAATAAGCAGCAAGAAATGGAGATGAAGATGGATAAAGGTAAGGACAGAGGCTTTGAGATAGAAATGTAATAATTGGAGGTTAAAAATAATGAACGATCAAAAAATAGAAAAATGTATAGATGAATTATATGCATTACAAAAGCATTCTGGAGAGAGGATGGTTGAGATAACAGAACAGAATAAGTGGATTATAGAAAAACATGAACGAAGTGTAAGAAATAGTGTTGATGTGATTGAGCGATGCTGCAAGGTGCTGGGAATTAGTGTCTTATTAGCGTGTTTAATAGGGGTAGGAACTTTATGGTGGGTTATGCATGATTATAAAAGAACATTAAACTCTGGTTTAGTTGTGATTTATGGAAATGTTGAGGCAATCAAGAAAACAAATGAGGAGATAAAAAAGTTACTTGAGCAAAATCAAAAAAGTAAGATAAGAGTCGATAGTGCAAATAAATAAAAAGAAGATGATAGCCAAAAAAAATGGCTCTAATCCAATCAATAAGGGGAATAAGACCAATAAACTTAAAGCTAAGGAGAGCTATGAACAGATGGGAGATAACTAACTTGACTTTAAGATTATTTCACTTTAGCATGTTTAAGATAAATTAAAAATTATTATTATGAATGATTTCGATTTAAATAATTCAGAGGTTTGTTCAACAGATGATAACTTTGGTTTATTAACTAATTATCTGTATAATTTAGAGGAGTCAATTTTTTATCAATGCGCTCTGACAGAGGAAGTTAGAAATAAGGAAATCACTAGAGCGTCAATGGAATTAGATGTAGGAAAGCAATTTGCTTTTTATGACTTAGGTTTCTCCAAAAAAGAGAAGGAAATCATTTCTCATATTACAATCAATAGATTTAGCAATGAATTAGTGTTTTTATCTGATTTAGGAGACAATGAATTAGGTGATATAATAAATTCTAATTTGAATTTAAGTGGTAGTATTGCTTATCGTTTAGCAGAACTAGTTAAGAATATAGTGTATTCTGTTATAAATGTAGAGGGCGTTGGAGATGCTGAGATAGTATTAAGAACTAGAGCCACGTATACAGATACGGTATGTGATTACTGGCATATAGATAAAGATAGAAATCTAGTTTTAGAAGAAATAGCCCAAGAAAATAAAAAACAAAAGTACTTAGAGAGAGTATATTTAATTCCTATCATTGGTGAAGGTACTGAATATAAAGAAGTAGAAGTTGCAAAAAGAGAGAAATTTCATCAAATAGCAGTAGAGACACCGTTTTATTACGGGCATGGATCGTCTAATGATTGCAAAGAAGAGGATCCTATCACAAAATTATTTAGCGGTGATAAAGAAATGGTGAAAAAAGGATATGGCTCAGTGCATAAAGTCGGAAAAGAAGGCGCTATACATAAAGCTCCGTCACAATCAAATAGTGGTAGGATGATACTAATAATTACACCAATTAAACATTAAAAAACATTAAAGAGGTAAAAATGACAACGCTTACAATAACTATTGAAGAGATAAAGAAATGCTTAGCAATGAACAAGAAAACTGAGCCTTGTGAAGAGCTATTGTATGATGAAAAAACAATGGAGCTTTCAGAAAAAACAGTAGAAAATTATGAAAAAGAGAGTGGCAAACATATTGTATTAATAAACTCAAAACGAGAACAGGAAAAAGTAAATATGTTGAATTTAGGGTATAATAAATTAAGAGAAATAGAAGATGAAGGAGAGAGGGTAAAGCTACAAATAGAAGCGGCAATTGAGGAACAAAATGAAGCATACAAGGCTTTTAAAAATGTTGGTGGCAGTATGTGGAAAAAAGAAGAAAATATTAATACTTTAAGAGGGGAGTATAATAAAAAAAGCACTGGACATGTAGGATCAAATTATAGAGATACAAGGGAAGCACCAAGTAAATGTTGCTGGGGCTCTTCTCCTGAGATACATTTAGAGTGTGAGAGAGATCTAAGGGACAAGATTAACAAGTATGACGAATATGAAAATGCTAAAAAAAAGGCTGCTGATACTACAAAATATTATAAACTATTAGAGTCATCAGCGATGCTATATAAACTTGATGAGTATAAAGAAGAAGATCAAAAAGGAATTAAAGATATAAATCTTGCAGAACAACCTTCAGAGATCAAGCAAGATGTTGAAGATGCTGCACCATTAAATGAAGAATTATAAAGGTAATGCATTAATAATAAATAATGTCTTTTGAGTTTACATTATTAGATTTTGCGTATGATCATGAATATTTCATAAAAACTCATGAGAATTTATGTGGTAATAATGAAGACATATGCTCTAATTGGGCTAACAGTAGAGATTATTTTGTAAATAATGCATCAAAGGATTGCGAAGCCCCTAATGAGATTTTTGCACAATATAGTGATGTATTGCTATATGAAGAGGTCAATGGGGAAAAAGAATGTAAATTGGGAAAATGGTTAAAATCTCCAAATGCATATGGTGTTAATAAATTATTTTTTGGAAAGTATTATCAATTAGGAAATGAAGAGTTAGAAAAAGAGAAAAATAAAATATTTAGAGGAAATATTTTTCAAATAGCAATTATTGCGCCAGATGCACTAGAAAAAGAATTTAATAAAGAGATTATAAGGCAAAATGGTATAGATAAAATCATACTTCAAGCTTTTAAAGAAACGCCCGATTATAAATTAAAAGAAACGACATTAAGTTATCTAAAGGGTGAAATAAATAGCAAATATAAAAGTGGATACTGCAAGAATGAGACCTGTGATTTAGAAGTTGGATTGTTAATAAGTCAAGTATTAAGTCATAAAAGCGCAGAATTTCAATATCTAATAGAGGTAGTCAAAAAAGAAAATATTGATGTTACCGTTAAACAAGAAATTACAAAAAAAATATCAGAGAGTAACTATTACTTAAGCAAGGAAGAAATCGGGTTTATTGAAGATTTATTGGAAGATAAGAGCGTTTCTAAATATATAGGGAAAAGTATATCAAAATCATTAGCTAATATACTAAGTACGCAGGCTGAAAAAGAAGTTTTATATGTAGAAAATAAGGTTAATAAATTAGTAAATAGCAACGTAAATTTAGATAATGAATTAATTGATTCTATTTTTCATTACTATAGTAAAGATCAGAGGTACTTTGGAAATATAGTAGTCGATATATTAGCAGAGCATAAAAGTATATCTAATGAATCTTTAGAAAAGGTTAGTAGTGTTATAGAAAAAGTCACAGACTTTAATAAGCAGCTATTTATAGTTAAGAGATTAATTCAAAATGGTATAGGATTACCTAGTTATAAATTATTTACTGATTGGATTCCTCATATTAATTCTTCTGATAAAGGAGTTAGACTTCAGGTTCTAGATATATATGAAGCTGCAAATCAGGAATCAATAAAAGACGTAATTAGTTTGTTGTATGAGGCAGTTACAGAACTTGCTATTAAAGCAGAAAACTATGAATTAGATAAGATTCAAAGCATAGTTGCAAAGCTTGATTCAGAAACAGTAAATTTAAATTCTAAGGAACTCTATGCAAGAGAAGAAATACTAAAAGTCGCATATAAGTATAATGAATATTCAAAAGGTACCCTCAATAACAAAAAAGAAATAGCTCGCCAGTTATTAGATAGAGTTAATAGCAATACAGCGAATGTATTGGAAAGATTTTATAAGGAAGTTATTCTAACGCAGGAAAGGGCTTTGCTGGAATTAGCAAGGTTAGGATTAGAAAAGATAGAGGTATATAAAAATATTTTATTAACTCCAGAGGAAAATAGAATTTTAGATTATGTTACAAGATATACTTCAATGGAAATAAGACAATGCTTAAGTGGTGGCGATAATAAAGGACCTCTACCTTTCTTCAAGTATAATACAAATGATCAATGTTCTAGTTTAGATAATCAATATAATTTTTTTGATAGTGCCGTTATATTTGAAATAATAACGGCAGATGGAAAATTTTTAATGAGCAAAGAAGAGTGTTTTTACTATGAGAGGGAGTTATCAGTTATAGATGGAATAAAAGAGCGTATAAATAGTATATCATTTGAAAGTATAGTAGGAATCAATTCTTTTATTGATTTTTTAAATAAATATTATTCTTTTTTTGAAGAGAAAGGTATTAATTACATTATCGATACTTTGAGTATTAACGGGTCTATAGTTAATTTAAATAATATATATCAAGAGTTAGTGAATAACCTAATATATGAGGTTACTAGCAATATTCCACTTATTCACAACATAGATAATTTTGATATTCAGTTAATAAACCAAGTAGCATATACAAGGAGTATAAGTCAGCTTAATAAAAGTTGGAGTAATGATAGAATATTTGAATATATTTATAGGTTCTACCAAGGAATTAATAACGGTCTAAACGAGCAAAGTGTAGCTAAATATATTAATATATTTAGCTATTTAGAAAAAATTAGTGATTATAGTTTACTTCCAGCTCATAGCTCAAGATATGGCGACACGATAGAAGATATACTAGAAACTATACTAGAATCGGTGAATAAATCATTAGATCAGTTTAGTGCAGTCGATGTCGGTAAAAAGGCAGAAGATAAAATAAATCAACTAGTAAGGGATAATAATTATTATAAGGCATTCACTTTAGATCAGTTAATCAAAGAGCTAAAGTTAGTGAATAATAAAAATGAAAAGATCAAACAATTAATAGAAGATCAGTATTTTGAGAGCAAGTTTAAAGAAATATCTACTATAAAAGAGAATGGAGTATTAATCAGAGAGGATGGCTTAGATAAGCTAGTTCAATTAAAAGATTTAAAGGAAGAAGAGATTAAAAACTGGAATCAAAATATCAAAGTAAGTGAGGCTACAATAGCTGAGATTATAGCCGTTATATCTGAAGTAGCTCATAGAACTATACTTGAGAGTAAGTATTACCCAAGAGATATACAGATAATATCATTATTATCTCTGTTACAATTGGGGCATGGTGGACTTGCAGAGATTGCAACGGGAGAGGGCAAGTCATTAATTATAGCAATGTTTGCTACAATTAAAACAAAGGAAGGTAGGCAAGTAGACATAGTCACAAGTAATAATGTGTTAGCTGAAAGAGATGTAAGAGAATATAAAGAGTTTTATAATTCATTTAATATATCTGTAGCTCATAATATTAAGGGTAGAAAAGAGTACAAAGAAGAATGTTATTTAGCAGATATAGTATATGGAGATTTACTGAATTTTATAGGGGATACGTTAAGAGATATTTCAAGAAATGCTAAATATGGTAGAGGGCATGATATAGTAGTTATTGATGAAGTTGATAACATGTTTATTGATCAGAATAACATGAAGGTGCAATTATCTAGTCCAATCCCTGGGTTTGAAAATTTAGTGCCAGTGCTTTTATATATGTGGGGAACAGGCATTGTAGACGCTAGTATGCTCAAACATGAAGGAGATAAGTGCTGGATTAAAGTCCCTAAAATAGATGAAGATTTAAAATTAGAGGATATAGATTTAAGTAAAACTCCTGATATAGAATATGAATTAATATATGTGGATGATAGCTGTAATAAGATACTTAGAGGAGAGATTTATAATTATACAAAAGAAGAAATACTAGCATATAAAATAGATAGAGATGCAAGACTTTATACTGTACCAGAACATTTAGAGAAATTTGCAGAAACTCAATTAACCACATGGATTGATTCATTTGAAAATGCATATTGGCATAAGGATAAATTACATTATATAATTTATGATCCACAAGAAGATATTCATTCAATAGATAAATTTAAAATAGTAGCGCCTGTAGATTATGTTAATACAGGGTCTATACAACAAAAATTACAATGGTCTGATGGGTTGCATCAATTTATACAGTTAAAGCATGGATTAACTGTAAAATCAGAACATGTTGTTAATGTCTACATGTCATATGTAGGATTCTTCAAAAAATATGAAGGTAGTATTTATGGTGTGACAGGTACACTTGGGGAAAATTCACATCAAAAATTTTTAAAAGAAACCTATAGAGTAGAATTGAGCCATATACCAAAATTTATTCATAAAGATTTAACAGAATATAGGCCTATAATTACATATGATGGAATAAGAACAGATAAAAATGATATTAAAAATGCCAATGAGATATGGAAGCAAGAAATAATAGGGGTAATTTTTAGAAAAGTTTTAGATAAAAGAGCAGCCCTCATAATAGTTGAAACAATTGAAAAAGTAGAAGAATTAGAAGAAGCACTTCTTGCTAGTGGTTATAGTAAGAAGCATATTATAACCTATAAAATAGGAGATCAGACTGAAGAAGATAAAATAGAAAAGAATGAATTAGGGATAGGAGATGTAATAATTGCAACTAACCTAGCGGGGCGAGGAACTGACTTAAAGATAGACAGAGAAGTTATAAATAATGGTGGGCTTCATCTAATTATGGGTATATTCTCTCAAAGCATCAGAGTTGAGGATCAAGCGTATGGGAGAACAGCAAGAAAAGGAGAGCCAGGCTCTGCACAATTAATTATTAATGGAAATAATCTAGATCATTACAGCTGTTATGAGAATTACGGATGTAATGATATTCATAATTTATATAAAGAAAGAAATATTAGAGAATTTAAAAAATTAGAAAGCAATCGTCTATGTGAGTTACCCTATTTAGAAATAAGGGATATAGTATTTGAAGAATTTGTAGAATTGGTAAAAGAAGCTAATTCACCTACAGGCTATAATTTAGTGGTGACCAGTAATGATAATCTAAATAAATATGAGAATGCCGAGGCATTAGCGAAACAAACAATATATTTATATAAAGAAGATAATGATATTTATATCAAAATATCAGAAATAGATAAGAAAAAAAACAAAGTTATAAAAGTTACTGAAAAATTAGAAGTTATAGATAAAAGAGGTTATCAACATACTAACACATTATTAAATAAAGTTGAATTAGTAGGCGAGTCTAAAGGTTTAAGAATAGGGTTGAGTAATCAAGATTATGAGTTAATACATTTTATAGCAACAACTGAGGGTTATACATACTTTAATGAGATAAAGGATAGAATTGAATATAGATTTAATAAAGCATTAGAAAATGAATTACCAAATGATATAGTAAAAAAAGAAGAAGGGTGGGGCATATTAAGTATTAATAAAAAAGAGGCATACTTAAAATGGCTACTTTTAAATGGAGAGGAGTATAGTGATTTAAAATCTCAAGTTAGTCTAGATGAGCAAAATCAAATAGATGAAAAAAAGAGTGTAAACTTACACAATATACTCAAGCAAGTAGAGCTTAGAAAAAAATATGAATTATGGAAGGAAGATAGAGAATTATATAATAATCAATCAGAAATTAATCAAATCAAAGAATATTTTGGAATTTGGCTCAAAAAACACGAAAAGGCATTAGAGATAGATTGTAAAATAGATACTGATGAAGATAAAAAGCAGTTAGAAAAGTTATTTGAAGAAAAAAAAGCAAAGCTAATAGAATTATTTTTTAATGAGATAAAAAAAGATGTAATAGAAAAAGTAAATAACAATAATTTAATAACAAATCCTGCATATTTAGTACTTAAAGCATGGAGATATTTATACATAGACGCAAAAGATAAAGATTATAGATATCAGCCTATAAAAATAGATAAGGAAGCAGAAAGCTTATGGAACTCTTTAATAACATCACCTGTAAATAAAGTTAAAAATTTAATTTATGGAGTGTTTGAAGATATTGGAAGATTAGGATTTGGATCAATCAATTACAGGGTTGAGAATCCATTAGCGCAATCTATAAAATTTTTAGAAGACGCGATAAAGTTAAATGATATGTATTCATGGGCTGGCCATAATGCATTAAGTGCCATTAGACTAGTAAAAGATGGTAGAGGAATTACCAACGTCAAGCAAGGTAAGGAGGCTGGAGAAGTAATAAACAGATATGCAGAGGATTTGAGTAACGCAACTAGTAAGATAGAAGAATATGAAATACCAAAATATGAATCACAGTTAACGTTTTTACTAACGCATAAGTTAGTAGGATTGGAAGATGATTTAACAATTCAACTAATAGGATCGATAGAGATATATAAAAAAATACTCGAGGTTATGTATAGAAACTTCAAAGTATTGGAAAATTTATCTGGGAAAGAAATGATTAGGGTTGGTAATCATATAACCCTTGAAGAAATAACCAATGATATAGACATAAGAAATGCAACAATAGAATTTTTAAATAAAACAGGTAATGCTAATCAATTAGAATCATATTTAAATGCTACTACTTATTATAAAGTTGATGAGCCAGAAATTGATAAATCAACTGTAACAAATAGCACAGCAGCATTTTTTAATATAACGCAGAATATAGGAGATATAGGCTCTTATAAAAGTGAGATGGATGCAGGTATGAAATCTCTTAAGGGCGTTGCAAAAGAAATAAATTTTGCTAGTAAAAGTTATTTATTAGATCAGATCACTGCATCAGGTGGCTTTTTATATCAAATAGAAACTTATGAGTTAGAGGAAAACAAGAGTTGGTTTACAACGATATTTTCTGCTGTGCTTGGAGTTGTACTGATTTATACTGGAATGTGGATGGTAGGATCTACAGGCCCTGCTCTTGGTGTATTCGGCAAGGCATTGGGTGTATCTTTAATATTTCAAGGTATTGGAGATATAATAGGATCAATAATATCAGTAGCAACCAATACACCTATGGACTTTGAAGATTACATAAAAGGTAAAGGTATTGCCATGGGAATATCAATTGCTACTGCAGGAACATTACACTTTTTAAGTGGTATAGAGAGTTTAAAAAAGATTGTTGATATAGTTGACTATATAGATGAATTAGCAGAAAAATTACAAAAAGCATCAGCTGTATATAAAGCATTTGCAGTACAGGCAGGCTTAACAGCAGGAAGCGCTGTTATATATAACCAGATGAAAAAGTTTGTAGATAAAGAAGATATAGAGTCAGATGCTAAAGCTGAAATCACCGATATACTTAATCAGTACAAAGACAAACTGGATAAGATATACGCATCAGATAACATAAATGGAAATAAAGAACTGTATAATCAGTTAATTAGAGATATAGAAAAAGCTGTTAGAAATTATGCATTGAGGTTTAAAGGAGAAAAAACTTCAGTTGTAAAAGGTGTTTCAACTGAGACTATTAATGTAGCAGCCTCATCAGTGCCATATTTAGGTAGAGTTATTAGTACAGGTGTTGAACTTACAATGGGTGCAATCAAAAGTGTTCAAGCTATAGAGAAGATGGGTAATAAGATAAGGAAAAGTATAGATGAAATAGTGTCTAGATCAATGAGTAGTGCTGAAATGATGAAAAAAAGATTAGTTTATAATTTTAATGCTATTGGAGAACAATTATTTGAAGTAATCAATGCACAAAATTACGTAGTAGCAGGTGAGATAGATTATAGAAATTGTAATGAGTTCAATAAAGTAAATTTAGAGGAAAAATTAAAGGATTACCACAAAGGCCTAGTAACTACTTGTAACCATATAGCTAACATTATCCTTCATAATGAAGAAAAAAACTCTATGCAAAATAAAAATATAGAGGCAATATTTACAGCGTCAGTAACTAACTTAGCAGAGGGGATACAAAAAGAAGCAATAAAGCCTATAGCAAATGAATTAGCTACTATACCAAATGAATATGTAGGTGAATATTTAGGAGAAAAAATAAGGTTGGCAACGGAAAAATATGATAATCAGCCAAATAAAAACCCAGCTAATCCCCAAGTAGATACAGTAGGTGTTGTACAGGATAGTGGAGTAATCAATTCTAAAAAAGATACTAATAATAGAAGAAAGCAATACGAGAAAGAGGGTGAAAAAAATGAGGATACACCTAAAGATAAAAGCTATATAGTAGTGCCTGGCGATAATCTGAATAAAATAATAAAAAATCTAAACTTAGATATTACTCCTGCTGATCTGGCAAAAGAAAATAATATAAAAGACCCCAATAAAATACAACCTGGTCAAAAGATTAAAATACCAGAAAAAAGAGTAAAAACTAATTGCGAACCAAATTGTCAGAGTGGGCCGAATCAAGACTATACACCAAAGAACCAAGGATTAAAAAATTCTCCTAAGAGTGAAGGTAAAAATACTAAAAACTATTTGTCTGAAGAAGATAAAAGAAACACAAATATGGCAGAATTTGTTTATACGGATTTATTAAGGAAGGGTATTAAGAATTTATCAACGGAACAGCAAGTGCATGACATCAATGAAAAGATGAAGAAGAATGATAAATATAAGAACATAAGAGATGCTGGGTTTGAAGCTACATATGTATTAAGAGATAAAGAAACAGGCTTTGATGGTATTTTGATGTATAGCAAAGAATTAAAGCAATACACTATTGTTATATCAGGTATTGATGGTATACATGATATAAAGGATGTTAAAGCAGGCTTGGGTGCAGCACATCCAGAATTAACAAAGCAATTTGTTAGACAATTCCAATATGCAGACAAATTATATAGTTATGCAAAAGACCAGTTGAAACCAGGTGAATCAATAAATGCAGTAGGTCATTCGTTAGGAGGGGCTCATGTGCAAGTGTTATCTGCTAAACATGATATATATGCGACATCGCTTGATGCACCTGGCGCTAAAAAAGCTGCAGATATGATGTTAGGGAAGGATAAATATAAAACAGATAAAATTACAGCATATACCGCATTAGATAATCAAGTGAATACACTGGGGATTCATATGGCAGAACAAACTCTATTAATTAAAGAGGGTTTTTCAGATCATAGAGATAATCATGAACATAAGTCAAAGTATTATACTGATCCAAATGCCAACTATAGAACGGTAAAACTAGATAGCACATCTGGAAAAAGTAAAATGCAGCAATTAAAGATTAAAGAACCAGATTTGTATAGTAGCATCCATAATTCTTGGCTTTCTTATCAGACAACAATAAATACACAATTAAACATACAAAGAAAAATAGATTCTAATTGGAGCCCTAAGAGTTATAGAGGGATGCCTAATCAATATAGCCATTTAAATTCAAATAACAAAGAGGAGCAAGATGAAGCAACTATCAATTAGAAATTTAATATTTAAAGGTACTAGATTATGATAAAATATACTTATGTATTGTTATCTCTTTTACTACTTAGTGGGTGTTCTTCAGCATTTAGAGACACATCAATAATAAATTTAGATTTAGATAAAATTCACAGCCCAGACAGTAAATATGGCGTTGTATTATTTAGACCTATTTATTTTGAGAATGCTGACCCTAATTATATTTGTAAACATAAATTAGAGCCTATAGAATGGACTAACTCCTTAACAGTGAAAGTTCGTCCTGGTTATTATGGATATTATTATATAAGTAGAGAGCCTATTAATGAAGAAAAAGCTGTAAAGTTTATAGGTGAAGGACGATCCTATGTTGAAGGACTAGTAGATTTTTTAACATTTACAGACCAAATAACACTAGCAGCACCAGAATATTTTTATGGAGTCAGGGTAATGCCTGAAGGAAGATATTACTTTAGAAACATACGGTGTAGTATAGGCCGCAGAGATTATAAAGAAACTGAAGAAGTGAATTATTTTGACGTCAAAGCAGGCGAGGTTACTTATATAGGTGATTATTACTGGATGAATAGCGTAAAGTTTGATCGCAATTTTAAGGATCGTTTAATGAGTCAAACTAGAGGTTCCGTAGAAATAAAATTATGTGATAGATTCGATGAAGCTAAGCAGTTTTTTCAAAAGTACTATTCACATGTAAAACTCCCTATAAAGAAAAATTTATTAAAATGCTGTGAAGCATTTAAAACTAATTAAAGAGGACTTATTATGAAAAAATATATATTAATAGCAACAATGGCTGTACTATCTTCTTGCGCATCAATTGATGATAAAAAGGATGTTCCTAACTATCAAAAAGCAGTTGCAGATGAATCTGTTTATAATGAGCTAGATCAGCTGTATCTTGCAGGAGATGTCAAAGGTGTATTTGCAAAATTTCAATCAATTGATAATCCTAACACACTGTTAAGTGCTTCTTATTGGATTAGAGATGTAACCAAACAAAGTGATGACAGTAGATATATGTACTTATATGCAACAACACTTTTAAGAATGCTTGATATAAAAAATATAGATAAACAATCTAAAGAAGAGTTTAAGGAAACCGCTGCTTTATCATTTTATGCAGGAAGATATATTATGCTCATTGATGCAGAAAGATGCCAAGAAGAAATCTCTCGTATGGCATTATTAATGAACATGGAATTTGAAATAGAAGAAGAGATATTAAAAATAATGAATAACTTTTCTAAAGAAAAACAAGAAAAAATAGGTCAAATGGCACTACAAATAGAAGAAAATAAGAAAAAAAGGAAAAAACAAGGTTGGATATGTAAACAAAGTCGCGAATACTTATCAAGATATAGAGCACAGGACCCAGATTGTAATGACTGCACAATACAAAAAAATGGCAAAATTACTAATATTATATTCCCTGAAAAAAGTAGCTTAATTAAATATAAAAGTGATAAGGACTGGTTGCAAAAAAGAAATGAAATGAGAAATGCTCTAGCTGGAACAAAAAATTAAAGAAATTATCAATATTTATGAGTATACAAAAAACCCTAATGGAAATGATAAAAATAATCATGAAGAAAAGGGCTCTGAGGAGTAGGTGAAATTTCATACAATAAACTATTGTTTTTTGTATGGTCTTGTGCTATATTTGTACTATACTAAATGTAGCAATAAGTTATAATTAGATATATTTTATATTATTAGGTATACAAATGTCGCAAGCAATAAAACTTTCTGATGAATTATACAAAGATGCTGCTAAATATGCCAAGGTAGAAAGTCGCTCTCTCCCTAAGCAAATCGAATACTGGTCTAAGATAGGCAAAATAGCAGAGGATAATCCTGAATTAACTTATAATATGATTAAAGAAATACTACTTTCTAAACAAGAGTTACTTTTCAACGAAATAAGTGATTATGAATTTGACAAATAATAATTATATAATCAAGCAAACTAATAGTTTTAAAAGAGTTGTAAAAAAATTATATACAAATCAGAAAAAAGAGTTAGATAAAGCTGTTAGAGAAATATTAAAAAATCCACATATAGGTGCAGCTAAAAAAGGAGATTTATATGGTGTTAAAGTTTATAAATTTAATATGATTAACCAGCTAACGTTATTAGCTTATAATTACGACACACACTCTAATGTTATAACTTTACTAGCTTTAGGCACACATGAAGGATTCTATAAAGATTTAAAGCTTAGTATATAATGGCTAAAGCACAGTATAACAAAAATAGTAGTCAAGCTTCTCAAAATAAGGCAAATACAAATAAAGCTACTGCATTTTATTTGAGAGTTTCAAAAAACGATCAAACTACTGAGAATCAAAAATTAGAACTAGAAAGAGTAGCTCAGAAATCTAATTGGAATATCTATAAATATTACGTAGATACTGGCATCAGTGGTATTAACTCTGATAGACCTGAGTTTTTAAAATTACAAAAAGCTATATTACAAAATAAAATAGATCTAGTTGCAGCATGGTCAGTATGTAGATTAGGTAGATCATTACAGGATTTAGTTAATTTTCTTAAACTTCTTAATGATAAAGGAGTAGATTTATATCTGCATCAGCAAGGTTATAGTGGACTGAAAAATCAAGACAAAATTTGAGAATGTTGAATTAAACTGTGTCAAAAGATAAATTAAAATTAAAAAAGGAGTTTAAAAATGACACAAGAAAAAGTAAAAAAGTCAAATATGCAAGCCAAGTAGAAGAATAGATAGTAGAAGCAATAAAATCAGGGAAATCATTATCAGGAAAAGATGGGATATTAACGCCAATAATAAAAAGAGCCTTAGAGACAGCATTAGAAGGGGAAGCATAAATATTAGATAGCGTTAAGCAACTTTTAGAATCAACTCATTGTCAATATTTGCTTCATAAAGATTCCACTCATTAGAGGACATAGTCGCTTTAATCTGCAAAACATTGTGAGCATTCTCTC
>NZ_JAJBJD010000223.1 GCF_021811875.1 Candidatus Bandiella numerosa
CCTTGAGATCAACAGCTTCGGTACTGCCGTCACTGTTTGATACATGGTCGATATAAATATCATTTGCTGCCATATGCCTCCAAAATTAAAACTCCAGTACCTAACAAATCTAATTCAGGCCTTCCCTAGGAGAGGTACCGATTCTCCCAAGTACTATGCCTTCTGCTGACTCCTTGTATCGTATCACTCATTATTACTAATGAGCTAGCTTATACTCAAGCCGGATACAAGGCCTCCCGTGGTAAGATGTAAGACCTCCATAAGGCCCAGCTTGGTTTACCGCTATACACTTCCGCATAGAGATAGGTTATTCTAGATAATGCTAGGTTACCCAGTTATAACGGCCTACTACCAAGTTTCTGTTCGTCTCAGCCTTACTTTGCCGTCAGCTTCCTTCCGCCAACTCCTCACGAAGTTAACCTTGCCTCAGCTAATGGACAGCTCTATATCAGCCCATGAG
>NZ_JAJBJD010000190.1 GCF_021811875.1 Candidatus Bandiella numerosa
CTTGAATTCCTATTATTCTATCAGCTTTTATACCAAACTTATCGTTCTTCTTTATATGAATCTAATTTTTTAAATCCATTTATTGCATATCTTCCTTGCTTTGCATTTATGCAACGGCCTTTATTAAGTAATGATATTTTGAAAATTAAGCTTGCTTTAAATTTAGAGCTTAGATAAAAAGAGAATATTTTAAAAATGTTATATAAGTGAATAATTACGAATTTGACAAAATTGCACTTTCTATTGCATTAGCCTTTTTTGCCATTATTTTTTGCATAAACTTTGGAGATTTAATTTACTACCCTGAAATTTCAGTTGAGAAAAGAGGGTATAAAATTGAGGTAACAGAAAATCAAAATGATGATGCAAAACAGGAAGATGAAGTGAGTGAGGAAAATCTAGATTTAAAATTATTATTTGACAAAGCAGATTATAAAAAGGGAGAATCTACATTTAAAAAATGCTCTATATGCCACACAATTAACAAAGGTGAAGCAAACAAAATCGGACCAAATTTATGGAACATTATCAATAGTGCCGTAGCTTCAAAAAAAGATTTTTCATATTCTAGCGCTATGAGTCAAAAAGGTAGTTCTGGTGACATATGGAGTTTTCAAGAATTAATTCATTATCTAAAATCTCCAAGAAAATACGTTTCTGGTACAAAAATGGCATTTGCTGGAATAAAAAAACTGGAGGATAGGATTGATTTAATTGAATTTCTAAGAAATCATGCTGACACTCCTATAAATAAACCTTAGAAAAATTAGCTTTATTGCATAAACACTCTGGGACCTAAATCTCTAGAGCTATCAGAATCATAAAATTAAGAATCTGCGTTATTTTTTTTCCATTTTAAGTATTTTTTCATCATAAAGTCTTTTTTGATTCTGGATAACCTATCTAAAAAAACTATACCATTCGTATGGTCAATTTCATGCTGCAAGCATGCTGACATTATATTGTCTGAAACTTCTAATAAATTTTCCTTACCATCTAAATCTAAATACCTAACCTTTATCTGATTAAATCTTTCTACTTCTGGAAAGATATTTCCAAAAGAAAGACACCCTTCAGCATAGATTTTTTTGTCGCTTGATTTTTCTATTATTTCTGGATTAATTAAGATTCTAGGGCCTTCTTCTAAATTCAATGGCGCATCACCATCCCTTCCAATATTGATTATATCTACCGCAATAATTTTTTTAAGCACCCCAACTTGAACTGCAGCAAGACCAAGACCCTTATAGTACTTCATTGTAGCAACAAGATTTTTGGAAAATTCTTTGACTTCTGAATTAATATCCATGACCAACTCAGATTTTTTATGTAATAGTGGATCAGGCTCTAAAACCAGTGAAAATATCTTACTATCCTTCATTTTTTAATTCTTAATGTTGTTAAACTTAATTATTTTGTTTATCTTCTACATATATAATATTTTTGCTTTTATGTTAAGTTATGCTTAATTTATTTTTGGCTTTTCTGAGGATACGAACATTAATAAGACCATTGCATAATAGGCAGAAAGAAACATATATGATAGAATGAAAAGATAAGTACATACGAAAGAGGAGGCAAAATGTCATTTTTAGTAAGAGAAGCAGAAGAACGTATAGAGAAGAGTAA
>NZ_JAJBJD010000063.1 GCF_021811875.1 Candidatus Bandiella numerosa
TGTAATAATTACTTTCTCTGCATTTGCAACATATTATTTCTGACATATACTAACCTTATTTGTGTTATTGTGCATATCATATCAGCTTTCTCAATTGTATGCTATATTTGTTTAGCAATGCCAAAAAATGGCAATAACAGTTAATGATACGCTTTAATTATCTTCTTCTATGGAAATTTTAATTACGTAACTTGATAGCAATATAAATAACGGCGTGGTTAGCAAAAATATACTTATTAATAATAAAGAGTAAAATTGGTCATTTGAAATATAACATAGTGAGCTTATAATGATTGTCGGGATGTTTATAAACACAGAAATCAATATCTGAGATATTCTTTTTTTAAAGCTTAAAAGAAAAGATGACGATACAAGGGCATTAATAGTAATGTTAAATACTATCAATAGCTTCACTAATAATAAATATGCAACGTTATCAGCCCTATAACTATAAATGAAAAAATCCATAATTATCATTATAGGCACATATAGTAATCCATACATTACAAAAGAGGCAATAATTTTACCTAATAAAAAAAATTCAAGTATTACACCTGTTAGTAAAAATTGTTCGAATAATCCCTTCTTATGGTCCTCTACAATAATCAAATCTGAAGATAATGTTATTGAATAAATAATAAATAATATTTCAATTATTTTAAATGTTTCAGCATTAATACTACTTCCTTGTAAAAATCTCAAAATGGTAATAGAAGAAAGAAACAAAAAAATGCTGCTAATAATGAAGGCCTTATTTTTAATGAAAATACTCAATTGTCTGCATAAAATGGCCAAAAAAACCTTATATATGGATAATGCATTTAACTGAACATTTTTATTCATCGCAAAAGTCCTCTAAATTTATTTCAGAAGAATTTTCTACTTTTATATTTTGATCATGATTAGTAATTATTACAATTCCCTTTTGCATGCACCTAGCCTTAATTAAATTGGTCAATATGTCTTTGCCCTGGCTATCTAAACTGTTAAATGGTTCATCAAGCAACCAAATTTTTGCATTACATAATAATAATCTTGCCAATAGCAGTCTTTGTTTATAGCCTTGAGACAATTTATAAACTTCAAAATTAACATATGGCTCTAGAGAAAATGTTCTTATTGCAGCTAATATATTGATTTCCTGATCATATAGCTTACTCCAAAATTCAAGATTTTTCAGTACTGTCTGATCCTCATCTAATATCTCCGCTTTTCCTACATAAAAAAGTAACTCGTAAAATTCTTTTAACGCCAGCTTCACGTTTATAGAGTTATAAAAAATATCTCCTGTATTTTTAGGTATCAGATTAGCAATTACCTTGAGCAAGCTTGTTTTTCCGATTCCGTTTCTTCCCTTTATGATTAAAACTGAGCCATTAAAAATGGTAAATCCTAAATTCGAGAAAAGTAATTTATTATTTTTGCTAACTGTAATATTGCTACAAGTTAACATTTTTAGCTAATTGTAGTATTAGATTTATATTGCTCGTACAATCTAGAATACTCTCCTGAATTTAAAATCAGCTCATTATGACAACCCGATTCATCAATTTTACCATCTGACAGTACAAATATATTATCCGCCGTCTCTATTGTTGAAAGTCTGTGAGCGATAACAATAGTAGTTTTGCCTTTTTTTAAATAATCAAGCGCCATCTGAACCTTTTTTTCTGAAATTGAATCAAGCGCACTTGTTGCTTCATCAAGTAATAAAATAGGGGCATTTTTTAACACAGCCCTTGCTATTGCAAGCCTTTGTTTTTGCCCACCTGAAAGTTTAACTCCATTTTGCCCAATATGCGTATCATACTGATTAGGTAATTCCATTATAAATTCATGAGCTGCAGCAACCATTGAGGCATCTAAAATTTCCTCATCTGAAGCATCTAGCTTCCCATACCTTATATTTTCCATGATAGTATCATCGAAGAGATTAATATCTTGACTTACGAAGGCTATATTTTTTCTTAAAACATCCAATTTTATATCCTTTATGTTTACTCCACCTATAAAAATATCTCCAAAATCCACATCATATAATCTTTGTAGTAAATTCAAAACAGTAGTTTTACCAACTCCAGAACCACCAACTAATGCAACGGTTTGACCTTGTTTAATATCAATATTAATACCATTTAAAATATTTTGATTGTCTTTATAAGAAAAGAATACATTCTTAAACTTCATATCAAATTGATTCAACTTTGTAACAGTTTGTTTTTTTTCAATTTTTACCTCTGGCTCTACATCAAGCATTAAGAATAGTCTTTTTGAGGCAGTTAAACCTTCTTGCATTATAGTATTAAGCTTTGATAGGGACTTTAAAGGTTTATATGCCAAAAGCAATGCAGCAATAAATGACACAAATGCACCTGAAGTAGTTTCGCCTTTTATAGCCTGCAATCCTCCATAAAAAATAACTGATGCTACTGCTAAACCACCGAGAATTTCCATTATTGGTGACGATGCCGATTCAATATATGCCGCTTTTTTATAAATTGATAAAAATTTATCAATAATCGCTTTAGCTCTACTAATTTCATAATCCTCTCTACAATAGGATTTGATGACCCTAATATTTTGAAACGTTTCATCTAGTCTTACTGTAAAATCACCAAGTTTTTCTTGCATGTTTTTTGAAATTTTTCGCATCCTTTTTCCCAATTTAACAACAGGATAAAAAGCCAGAGGAAATATTACAATAATAACTAGGGTCAAGCTAAAACTTTGATAAAACATCAGACCAACCAAACCAATTAGAGTAAAAAATTCTTTTATTACCCCTGTAAATATTTCTGAAGTAGTATTTTTGAGCACATTGATATCATTGGTAAATCTAGAAATAAGATTTCCTGATGGATATTTAGTTAAAAATTTTAAATCTGCATGAATCAAATGTTCATATAATTCCATTTGAATGTTGGAAACTATCTGTTGCCCAGCCCGTTTCATAATAACAGACTCATAAAATGATGCTATCCCATTAATTATAGAGTTAGCAACTATTGCAAGAGGGATAATGTAAAGCATACTATAATTTTTATCCACAAATATATAATCTAGCGCTGGTTGAATAATCCAAGCGCTCACTGCGGTTGTGCATGCAGTAATTATCATGCACAACAATGCTAAACTTAATTTTCGCTTTAATGGACTTATATAATTAGCAAACAATCTCTTAATAAGATACCAACTGCTATCGTACTTATTTTTTATATTATTTTCCACTTTATGACTTTATTTTTAACCACATTTTTTTCAGAATTGAGGTATCTTTTTTAACTTGCTTATTACCTTCGTGCATTTTGTTTTCTGGTTTTTTCCTCTTATTAAAATGCTCCTTATTATACCTTTTAAATCCTCTTTTATTCTCAGTATTATTCTTCACTCTGTTTTCTGAAGCTTCTTTATCTTCAGATGCATTAAGATGTATCTCATTACCATTTTCTGATTTTGTATCATCTTGCTCACTAGTTGCAAAATTCTCTGGCAACATGTATCTCCTATTTTTTAATGTAGGTACATTAGAAAATTTATGCAGAACAATTTTATAATCCTCTGCAGATACTATATCATCAATATGTAAATTAATCTGCATATTATAAGCCTTTTCTATGGCACTTAATTCGCTCTTAAAATGATTCATCAAATATACAATGATATCAGTAGTAGCAATCACATTTGCCACTCGTGCTTTTTTCTTACAAAGTAGAAACTTAAGCTTACCAATTAATAACGTGGCTACTGCACTATTCATAGTCACTTTCCCTTTGCCTGAGCAAGTTGGGCATACTTTAGAATTTGCCTCAATAAAACTTCTTCCAATTCTTTGCCTAGACATTTCCAACAGACCAAATTCACTAATTCTGCCTATTTGCACCTTAACTTTATCTTGCCAAAATGCCTTTTTTAATTGCCTCTCCACTAGCTTTTTATTTTGCAAATCAAGCATATCGATAAAATCTATTACTATCAATCCTGACAATCCTCTGAATTTAACTTGCTTAGCTATTTCTAGTGTTGCTTCTAGATTAATGTTCAAAGCAGTATTTTCTATACTATATTCTTCTGTATAGGTGCCTGAATTAACATCAATCGATATGAGTGCCTCAGTGGTATTTATCACCAAATACCCCCCTGATTTTAACTTTACTGTATTAGAATAAAGCTCGTGCAACTGCTCCTCTATATTATGCTCGTATAATATAGGGGATGCGCTTGTGTATTCTTCTAATTTTTGAGTATTTCTTGGAATAAAGATATTTAAAAATTCTTTTACTTTTTCATATGCGTCACTGCCCGAAACTATTATTTTTTCAACTTCACTAGTGTAATACTCTTTTACTCCATTAATAAGCAAATCTCCCTCTTCATATACTAAAGACGGAGCATAAGAAGAAACTGCAGAACTTTTTATTTTTTCCCAAGTTCTGTTTAAATATTGAAAATCTCTTTTAATCTCCGCTTTCGTTCTATATGCAGAGGCAGTTCTGAGTATTAAACTTGATTCCGTATGATTTTCTAATAATTCCTCAGAAATAGATTTTAATCTTTCTCTTTCTTCAGTATCATCTAGTTTTCTGGATATACCTAGGTTATTTTTAAATGAATTGGGTGAAAATACACAATATCTACCGGATAAAGAAATATAAGTAGTTAAAAAGACTCCTTTATTGCCTCTCTCCTCTTTTTCAACCTGCACTAAAATTATCTGATCCTTTTTTATTACTTCTTGTATTTTATAACTATTGTAAAGCTCATTATTGAATAAATTTTTTACAGTCTTGTTGCTCGATTCAAAAGATTGTAAAATTTCATTATCTGCTAATTCAGCATCTTTTATCTTACTAAGTAATTGCTCTTTATCAGCAACTGGTATTTGATAATACTTAGGGTGAATCATTTCAAAGGATAAAAACCCTTTTCTATCGCTCCCATAATCTATGAATGCGGCTTGTAAAGATGGCTCTATTCTATTTACTTTACCTAAATAAATATTACCCTTAATTAATTTTTTACGGGAATTTTGATAAAAAAATTCTTCTAATTTCCCCTCGCCGTCTAATAAAACAAATTTTGTTTCTTCTGGGTAAAACGCATCAATTAATATTTTTTTTGACATTATATTTCTCCTTGTAATTTTTACTATACTTTATGATTAACTATATTCACAAATCGTCAATCGATACTCATAGACTATTATTGGACTACAACCCTATGCCTTTATCAATCATAAATTTTGCATGCCCATTTAGTGACCTGCATGATTTTATCGTATAGATTATAATGAAATTAGAAAAAAATGATAGCTTAAATATGGCATAGAAGATTTTGCATGATTTTTACGTAGCAATTAAGCAAGGATTTTGCCGGCACAGTCAAGTTAAAAATAGAATAAAATTCTGATATTGAATAAAAGATTATAAAATTGTAGGATTTAAAAAAATAAATATCAAAAAAGATGAAGGGCACACCAAACAGACATAGATATCCAATG
>NZ_JAJBJD010000064.1 GCF_021811875.1 Candidatus Bandiella numerosa
CATTGGATATCTATGTCTGTTTGGTGTGCCCTTCATCTTTTTTGATATTTATTTTTTTAAATCCTACAATTTTATAATCTTTTATTCAATATCAGAATTTTATTCTATTTTTAACTTGACTGTGCCTTAGTAAATTATAATTTTTGGTTTGTCAATTTCGGAATTTATTATAAATGATATATTTATCAAATTTCTCATTTGGTATATTAGCTATTTTTATTGATTTTATAGCAAACTTCTTTGGCTTTTTCTACTATATCGGCTACAGATGGAAGAGCTAATTTTTCCAAATTTTGCGCATATGGTAAGGGTACATCTTTGGCAGTTACTCTCATCACTGGAGCATCAAGATAATCAAAAGCCCTTTCAGAGATTTGCGCAGATATCTCTGAACCTATACCTGAGAAATGCCACCCCTCTTCAACGGTAATAATACGATTAGTTTTTTTGACAGAATTTATAATAGTTTCAATATCTAAAGGGCGTATTGTTCTCAAATCAATTACTTCTGCATCAATATTATATTTTTTCAATTCATCTGCCGCTTGTAATGCGAACTTTACCTGTATAGAAAAGGTAACAATTGTCACGTCCTTTCCCTGTTTTACAATTTTTGCTTTCCCAATTTCATCCACAAATTCTTCTTCTGATATATCGTCAAAATCACCATATAAAATTTCATTTTCAAGAAATATCACAGGATTTGGGTCTCTTATGGCTGCTTTTAGTAATCCTTTATGATCTGATGCTGAATAAGGAGCAATTACTTTTAAACCTGGAACATGTGCATACCAACTTGCGTAACATTGTGAATGCTGTGCTCCCACCCTTGCGGCGGCACCGTTTGGCCCTCTAAAGACAATTGGGCAGGATATTAATCCACCGGACATGTAGTGAGTTTTGGCTGCAGAATTGATTATTTGGTCAATCGCTTGCATAGCAAAATTAAAAGTCATAAACTCTATAATTGGTTTTAAACCAGAAAATGCAGCTCCTACTCCAATACCAGCGAATCCATGTTCAGTGATAGGTGTATCAATCACTCTTTTTGCACCAAACTCTTCTAAAAGCCCTTGAGTAACTTTATATGCACCTTGATATTCCGCAACCTCTTCTCCCATTATAAAAACATTCTGATCAAGCCTCATTTCTTCGGCCATTGCGTCTCTAAGTGCCTCTCTGATAGTAATTTTTTTCATAATCTCTATTGAAATTTTTTTGTTATCTTGGCTATTCTAGCTCCAAAATATTCTGCAGTTTTTATATCACTAATATTTATTTCTAGCTCTTTATCTTTACTCGGAGATTCAGTCATTAACCCCATCCAACTACCAAGTCTATTTAATTTTATATCGAAATTTTTTAGCGTTTCATTACTTTTTAAGTCTACTCCAATCCACATCATACCATGTTGTTGTGCAAAAATAAATATGGACATCAAAGCTCCTAGTTTATCACCACTTAAAGCAGATGAATGGGTAAATCCTGCAGCTATTTTGTTATTCCACCCTTTATTATCCCAAATATCAACGGTCGAATCCATAAGTTTTTTTATATTGGTTGAAACATTTCCAAAATATGTTGGCGTACCAAATATTATTGAATCAACCTCATCTAATAACTGTAAATTTTCACAAATAAATTTTGCCTCGTAGGTTTTTGATTCAACATTTTCAGATTGAATGCCTATGTGTATATATTTTGATAGCGTTTTCGTAAAACAATTCTCGTGATCGTATATTGTTGCTATTCTTTTTTTCATCTAAATAAGTTTCCTCTCGTTCTATTTGTATACATCTAAATATAATTCATTCGTACTTGGCTCTTGACTATTTTGTGCATAATCTGCACTTTCTTTTACTATTTCCTTTACGTCCTTTTCTACTATTTTAAAATCTTCCTCAGCATTTTTGTTGATTTTTAATATATGTTCTTTTAAGGAAATTATAGGGTCGTGATGTTTTTTATAGTCCTCAACTTCATCTTTAGTTCTATATTTAGCTGGATCAGACATAGAATGACCTCTATATCTGTAGGTTTTTAATTCTAATAAAAATGGAACTTGGGTTTTCCTAATGAAATCTGAAGCTTCTTTCACTGCCTCATAAACTTCAAAAAAATCCATTCCATTGACCTGCTTCCCCTCTATCCCAAAAGATTCACCTCTTTTATATAAGTCTTTTATACTTGAAGCTCTTTCAACTGAAGTGCCCATTCCATATTCGTTATTTTCAATAATGTATAGCACCGGTAATCCCCAAAGCTTTGCCATATTAAATGACTCATATATCTGTCCTTGATGGCATGCTCCATCACCATAAATTGTTACAGAAATGCAATTATTTTCTTTATATTTATGTGCAAAGCCCAACCCTGTGCCAATGGATACTTGAGCTCCAACAATTCCATGTCCACCATAAAATCCTTTTTCTAGATCAAACATGTGCATCGAGCCACCCTTACCCTTTGAGCAACCAGTGGCTTTTCCCAATAATTCCGCCATGATGCTCTTAGGACATGCCCCTTTAGCTAACATTAATCCATGATCTCTATAGCTTGTAATAATGGTATCGTCTGAATTTATGGCCTTTATTATACCTACGGCTACAGCTTCTTGCCCGATATATAAATGGCAAAATCCTCCTATTAATCCCATTCCATACAGTTGACCTGCCTTTTCTTCAAAGCGACGCAACAATAACATTTCTTTATAAATAGAAATTAAATCTTGCTTTGTGAAACATGTATTTTTATTGCTCATTCCAAAATAAAAACTACTATTTTTTAGATAATAGCACGAATACTATATTAAATTACAATAAAAACAACATTTCAGTATGATTTTTGACTAAGACATTATCTAAAAATAGGTAATTTAAATAATTATTAGCTCTGAATAATCCCTCAGATATTTTAAAAATACAGGGCCTACTGTATATTTTTAGGATTAGTATTGATTTTGTCTGCAATCAATTTTTTCACCTCATTCAATCCATATAATTTAATAAAAGTTCCAATTCTCGGCCCTTCTTTTGTCCCTAAAAGGATCTCATAAAGTAATTGAAACCACTGTTTTAAGGGGATATCATGCTCTTTACTTATTTGATACACTGCATTTTGAATTTCTTCTGCATCATCTTTTACTGTTTTTAGAGCTTCAAATAAATATTTTAATAACTTTACTTCTGCTTCATTAGGTGTTTTATACTCCTTTTTCGGCTTTACAAAATCTTGGAAATAATTGATTGCGTAAGCGATCATTGAATTAATATAAGCATGAGTGCTATCATCAATGTCTTCGTTTAGATTTTTGATATAGCCCCATATAACATCCTTATTATCTGTATTACAGGCATTTACAAGATTCAATAATAATGAAAAGTTTATTTTACCAAGGTTAATATTTGGAACATCGTCGTTATGTATATAAAATATAGGATTTGATAATCTTTTATTTATATCAGTTTCTTGGTTGAATTTTTCAAGATATAATAAATATTCATCAAAAGTTTTAGGTATAATATCATAGTATAGCTTTTTTGCTTTTTTAGGTGATTGGTACATAAAAAGCTTTAAACTTTCTTGATTTCCATATTTTAGCCAATCATATATTGATAATCCATTACCTTTAGATTTAGAAATTTTTTGACTATTTTCATCAAGAAACAGTTCATACGACATTTGATGAGGAGGGTTTTTACCTAATACTGTGCAAATTTTATCATAAATTTCTGCATTTGCTTGAATGTCCTTTCCATAAATTTCATAATCAACATCAAGCGCAACCCATCTCATTGCGAAATCTGGTTTCCATTGTAATTTGCATTTACCATTTAAAATACTTACCTTTACAGTTTTATTATCTTCATCGATATAAGTTACAGTGCGCAATTGAATATCTCTGTCTATGATTTTGACTTGCAATACCTTCCCTGTTTTTTGACAGATAGGCAAAAAAGGGCTGTATGTTTCTTGTCTATCTTTACCAAGTGTGGGAAGCATGATGTTCATTATGTCATCATATTTCTCTAAAACTTTTATTAAGTAATCATTGAATTTACCAGATTTATAGCATTTTGTAGCGCTAATGAATTCATATTCAAAATTAAAATTATCCAAAAATTCTACCAATTTTGAATTCATATAATCACCATAGCTTTCACATTTTTCAAATGGATCTGGTATGTTTGTTAAGGGCAATCCTATATACTGAGTATATCTTTCTTTATTAGGAATATTATCAGGTACCTTTCTAAGGGCATCCATATCATCCGAAACGCAGAATAATTTAATTGGAATATCAGACAAATATCTAAAGGCTTTTCTTACCATATTAGTTCTGACTACTTCTCCAAAAGTGCCAATATGCGGTAAGCCGGAAGGACCATATCCTGTTTCAAATAAAACATAACCCTTTTTAGGTGTAGAATTATTAATTTTGTTTAGTATCAACTTAGCTTCTTGAAAAGCCCAAGAGTTAACATTGTTATGATCCAGCATTATATGGTTCTATATTAAATTTGTTTCCTATATTATATCAAAGAAAATGAAACGCAAGTACATCTCCAAAACTGTAGAGCAAGATATGCATAAATTGATTAACGAAGTTAAACGCACTTTGTACTGGACATAAAATTAAGTTATTGTTATAAATTGTTTTGGTCTGGGGGACTTTAGCTCAGTTGGTTAGAGCACGCCGCTCATAACGGTGTGGTCGTAGGTTCAAGTCCTACAAGTCCCACCATTTATAGGAAAAAGTAAAATTTATTCAGAAGAATTGATATTTGGAAAAGTGGCCAGATTAGATTGCAGAATAATTTTAGAGATATGTTACTACGCTTTTGGGCAAGTGATTATTTTTTTATAGCTCTTGACAAATAACTTGACAAATAAATTAACTTCGCGTACAATGCGAGCAATTAACTAATGTGTGTGAAAATAGTAAACAAAATGGCCAATGTGATCCAACTATAGATGATTCATGTGGTGCAGATCAGTCTCAAAAATCTAGCAATGGCAAAAAAGTAGGAGATGGCATGAAGAAAGCTCAGGCTACACAAGAGCACATATCAGGTTATGTAAAAAGTCTTATTGTTAGCTCTATAGCTCCATATGTTAAGGTGTCTGATATAAATCTTGGGGATCACATGCAAGTTTTTTATGCTGCATCTCAAGGTATTAACGATAAACAATTAATAGCTGCTGCAGATATGGCGTATCATGTTATCAATAAAAAACTTACAGCTGCAATAAAAACGCATATGAATTATATTGAAACTTCTTATGCAAATAAAAATTGTTACTATAAAGGAAGTGATAAAGACAAAGGTTGTCTTGGTGATTTAAAATTCAACAACCCCACGGAAGCATAAATATTAGATAGCGTATAAATAGGAAAAGTGCTAACCTTTGACCTAAAACAATACAGGTATCAAATGGATTTTGAAATAATAGTAAGAAAAAAAGAAAAAGGCGAGGTAGTATCAGAG
>NZ_JAJBJD010000065.1 GCF_021811875.1 Candidatus Bandiella numerosa
TTTCTTGAATTCCTATTATTCTATCAGCTTTTATACCAAACTTATCGTTCTTCTTTATATGAATCTAATTTTTTAAATCCATTTATTGCATATCTTCCTTGCTTTGCATTTATGCAACGGCCTTTTAAAAGCTTAAGACGTTTTTATTTTGCGCCAAACTTCTTCTAAATTATATTTTTCCCTAGCTTGCGCTTGAAGAATATTTATTAAAAAATTTCCTGCGTCTATCAAAATCCACTCACTGGAGAGGTGCCCCTCGCTTTTTGTATAGATTTTATATTTCTGTTTCAGCAAATATCTTATATTATCTGATAAGCTGAGTACATGCCTTGACGAACTACCCGTTGCCAAGATTGCTTTTTTGAATAATAAATTTCTATCTTCGAGATTGATAACTTTAATATCCTCTGCTTTAAGCTCATCTAGCTTTTCAATAACTGATCCTATAATTATATCTATCATGTATTTTTTACTTTATATGTGTATGACATTAGTGTTTCTGAAATATAGAGTGATGCTTGTTTTCGGCTAAATCTTCACAAATTTTATCAGGTATAACTTGTATTTTTTTCTCCAATGCATGCTCCATTACTTCGTCAAATGATTCTACAAATATAATATTCATATTATCACCTACTTCTTTTGGAATATCTTGCATATCTTTATGATTTTCTTTAGGTATAATCACCGTTTTAACGCCAGCTCTTAGTGCCGCTAATAGCTTTTCCTTTAAACCACCTATAGGAAGCACACTACCTCTTAAAGTAATTTCGCCTGTCATTGCAACGTCCTTTCTTACTGGTATTCCTGTTAATATGGAGACGATAGAAGTAGAAATTGCAATACCTGCTGAAGGCCCATCCTTTGGAGTTGCTCCTTCAGGAACGTGAACATGAACATCAAATTTCTGAAATAAATCCTCATTAATGCCATAATTTCTTGCTTTGGAATGAATATAGCTATGAGCAGCTTGTACTGATTCCTTCATTACTTCTCCAAGTTTACCAGTAATTTTAATATTACCTTTACCCTTATACTTAACTGCTTCAATTGCAAGTAAATCACCCCCTGCTTCAGTGTATGCTAGCCCATTTGTAATTCCAATTTGGTTCTTTTTTTCAATTTCACCATAATTAAATTTGTGTGGCCCTAAAAATTCGTTGAGTTTATCACATGTAATAGATAAACTTTTCTTATCATCCATTAAAATCTTTTTAACAGATTTTCTGAATATTTTTTCAATTTCTCTGTTTAAATTTCTAACTCCTGATTCCCTAGTATAGTATCTAATTATATCTATAATCGCTGAATTATCTATAGTTAGCTCATTTTCGTTAACAGAATGAGAATCTCGAATTTTAGGAATTAGATGCTTCAATGCGATTTCTAGTTTATCTTTTTCGGTATAACCAGACAATCTAATTATTTCCATTCTATCTAACAGCGGGCTTGGAATGTTTAAGCTATTTGCTGTAGCAACAAACATAACTTTTGATAAATCAAAATCAACTTCTAAATAGTTATCGTTAAAGCTTTTATTCTGCGAGTTATCAAGAACTTCTAGCAGTGCTGAACTTGGATCTCCCCTATAATCATTACCAAGCTTATCAATTTCATCCAACAATATCAATGGATTAGAACTTTTTGCCTTTTTTAAAGCTTGAATTATCTTACCTGGCATTGCGCCAACATAAGTTCTTCTATGCCCCTTGATCTCTGCTTCATCACGAAGACCACCTAAAGTTATTTTCGCGAAATTCCTTCCAGTTGCCTTTGCTATTGACCTTGCTAACGAAGTTTTACCAACCCCTGGAGGACCAACTAGGCAAATAATGCTACCTCCTAATTTTTTAGATTTAATATTAACTGCAAGATACTCTATAATTCTTTCCTTAACTTTATTGAGCGCGTAATGGTCTTCATCTAATGCATCCTGTGCTCTGCTTAAATTTTTATTATTCATAGTTAGTTTATTCCACGGTAATGAAATAATCCAATCCAAGTAGTTTCTTATTACCGTTGCCTCAGAGGACATAGGGTTCATCATCTTGAGTTTTTTTAATTCAGAATTAGCCTTTTCTTTTGCTTCTTTACTAAGTTTTAATTTAGCAATTTTACTATTTAATTCGTTAAACTCTTCCTTAAGGTCTTCTTCTCCCAATTCTTTATGAATTGCTTTTAATTGCTCTTGTAGATAATAATCCTTCTGATTTTTTTCAATTTGTGTTTTAACTCTACTCTTAATTTTTGTTTCAGCTTTCAGTAACTCGATTTCTGAGTTAATGTATATCATCAACTGTTCCAATTTTTTATTTACATCCTCTATTTCTAAAATATGTTGCTTTTTTTCTAATGCTAATTGTATTTGGGAACATAATGCATTACAAAATCCAACTATATCTTTGATTTGAACGATATTAACAAGCGACTCTTGTGTAGATTTTTTACAGAGAGTTGAATATTCCTCAAATAAATCTGTGACAGCATTTCGTAAAACTAAACTTTCCTGGTCATTAGAGCATTGATCAATAATTTGCTTTACATCAGCTTTAATATAGCCATCTCTACTAATAAACTTTATAACTTTGGCTTTTTCTATACCCTCTACCAAAATTTTTACTGAGGAGTCTTGTAATTTTATAACCTGTAGCACCTTAGCTATCACGCCTATTTTATATAAATCACTAGATTTAGGGTTGTCATTTATTCCATCTTTTTGAGAAACTAGAAAAATTTTATTATTCTTATCTATATTTTGCAAGGCTTTGATAGATTTTTCTCTACCAACAAATAATGGAACAATCATTTTTGGGAACACTACAACATCTCTCAATGGCAATACTGGATACAAACCTAATTCTTCAATAACTTTTGCTTTCATGATAACTTTATTTTTGTATAATTACATTTATATATATATCCTAATGCTTTTTTAACAAGTGTAAATTTTGAGCTTACTAATGAAATCAGCCACAAGTATTAAAATTAACATCTTTCTTGTAGCAGTTATTTTAGCTAAGTATATCCCATTTCAATTTAATATTAAACACCAATATACACCAGAAATTTTATCCTTATTGATATACATAATATATTTGTTAAAAAAGGATATTCTTGGCAGTATTAATATTTTTCTATTGTCATTGCTTAATGATTTACTAAGATTGAACTATTTGGGATTAACCATTGCACAGAATTTTATCTATATTGCGTATATCGACATTTTGAGGAAAAAATATTCCAATAATATGCTGTTTGATTGGTTTGCTTTCAGTGTATTAAATATCATTGTATTGCCATGCAAATATGCTATTATGACTTTCTTTGAGAGTTATCATTTACTCCCACTCGATATGATGTTGAAGAAAACTTTTGTCACAATAACATTTTTTCCATTAATTTATTACTTCATTAATAAATTTGTATCTTCTAAAAGATAAATGCGCGATGAAAGGAATAAATATAAAACTCTCACAAGAAGAGCGCTAGTTGTAGGGTTAACTAAGGGAGCATTGATAAGTTGCTTAATTGGAAGATTCTATTATTTGCAAATTTTGAACTCCAGCATCTATGAAACACTATCTGATAAAAATAGACTAAGAGTTTCGTTAATACCGCCATTGAGGGGAGATATATTTGATACCAATGGCAAGATATTGGTAAATAATACAAAAATTTATTCTGTAATAATCAAAAGAGAATTCAAAAAAAACTTAAAGAATGTTATAGATAAAGTTAATGATGTGACCGTTGATCAAAAAATTTCACCCTCAGGAATTTTAGAAAAATCTAAAAACATTCCAGTAAGTCAGTCAATTAAATTGATTGAGAATCTCTCCTTACAAAATGCAATTTTACTGGATTCTGACCCTAATTTAGAAGAAATTGAAATAATAGAAGAATATGCTAGAAGCTATAAATTAGAAGGTAGTGCATTTCACATCATGGGATATGTTGGCAATGCTAGTATAAAGGATATTGATATAGAAAATTTACCTAAAAATTATCAATTTTTAACTGGTAAGGATGGAATTGAAAAGCAATTTAATAATATACTTCAAGGTAAGCCAGGTATAAAAAAATTTGAAGTTGATGCTAGAGGTAATTTTACAAAAAAAGTGGATATTATTCCTCCAATTGCAGGAAAGAGCATTACCTTATCTATTAACAAGGATGTTCAAAAAATTATTTGGAATCATATTGGAGATTATAACGGTGCAATTCTAGTGTCTGATTTAGTGAAGCAAAAAGTGATAGGATTGGTTTCAAGCCCAACGATTGATCCAAATATATTCATTAATGGAATGTCCAGTGCAGAATGGAACGAGATAATGCAGAATAAAAAGAACCCATTGATTAATAAATGCATATCTAACCAATACCATCCTGGCTCAGTGTTTAAAATAGTTATGTACCTAGCAATTTCAAAAAGTGGGATAGATCATAATCAAAAAGTGTTTTGCCCAGGTTATTATAAGTTGGGGTACAGAACTTATAAATGTTGGAACAAACATGGACATGGACATGTTGATTTAGATACAGCATTTGCAAAATCTTGTAATGTGTATTTTTTTCATCAATCTTTAAAAGTTGGCATAAATAACGTAAGTCAAATAGCGTATTTACTAGGATTAGGACAAAAAACCAATATTGAGCTCCCTTATGAAATTGGGGGCGTAGTACCCAATGTTAATTGGAAAAGATCAAAATACAAAAAAAGTTGGTATTTGGGAGATACCATTAACTCTTCCATAGGGCAGGGTTATATTGAAACAACCCCCATTCAATTGCTTCAGATGGTTAGCAAAATTGCAACTGGCAAAAATTTCACTCCTTCAATAATTAATGATGAAAATTATACCATAAATAACCAATTAGAAGTCAATCAACAGCACTTAGAGATGCTTAGAAAATCGATGCTTAAAGTACTAGATAGCTCTAATAGTTTTGTGGACGGAGAAGAATTCCATATTGCTGGGAAAACTGGGACTTCTCAAGTAGTATCAACTAAGCACAATACAGAAAATGATCTTTTTAAAGACCATAGCTTGTTTGTTGGCTATGCACCTTATAATTCTCCTAAATTTGCAATCTCAACAGTTATAGAAAATGGTGGATGGGGAAGAGAAACAGCTTTACCTATTTCACGTAGCATACTTTATGATGTGAAAGATTTATATCAGTTTTAAATTGGCATAAGCTCACCATCTATTGGGAGGTGTGCTTAGATAGTTATTAATGTATAGGCTTTAATTCTACAAGAAAGAATTGATATAACTACGACAATGGCAATAAGTAGTGCCATTATTTTTTGGTTGTTATTGCAATTAATTATTGATTACCTATAATTTTTATTTCTTCCTGACTTCATGCACTTTTTCGCTAGACAGCGCAATATTCCTGGGGTTTATTTTTTTCTAGGCACTACCACTTAAGTTTTTTTGTTAATTTAAATTTAGATTTTTAGAGTTGCTCTATACTAATT
>NZ_JAJBJD010000191.1 GCF_021811875.1 Candidatus Bandiella numerosa
GTTTTGGCTCTTGAACTTAACATCGAGGAATCGAAGTTTTTAATCGGAGGACTGATGTACTTCTGCTCAATCGCTGAAATATTCATGTCAATGCTTCGATCCAACATCAGCCTAAAGATTAGTGCTGCAAGCTTACATTTCGTCTCTTTGCTGGTCTTGTAAATGCTGCTCGTCGGCTGTTTCAATGAATATTCTCCCTTTCCGATCCATTATTGAATGCGAGTAAATAATTCCGCTTTTGTTGACTTTATTTTAACACCGACGTATCGAATATTTTCTCACGCTTTTTCTCTTGCTTCATCTAAGGATTAGGAAGATAAATTACCTCGTCAGTTTTTGTATTTAGATTGTTGAGCGTATTTCGCGTGTTATCAGCATTCTTCGCTGTAGACTGCTTCGCATGGGTGATACTGTCAAAAATATCTTTGTTCTTCATAAGCGATAATGATTTTCGCTGCTCGCTGCTGTACTCGTTTTTAGGTAAGCTGAGCTGAAATTCGTAAAAGTACTCTGGACTGCCTTCTAAAGCATTCTTTTTACTCACAAAAGCTGATTTTTCATTTTCGGATTTATAGTTTAAATTCGACTTTGAGTCGCTCTTCAGCCTTTCTTTATTTTGCTGAAGAGGCTTGAGCTTGACTCTAAAAAACTTCCCTGGATTAAAGTCGTTATGATGGGGCCTGTTAATTTTTACTCTATTTTTCTTTAAATACTGAAGACTTTCTTTAAGCTGAAATTCTTCATTTCTTCCGATATGATTTTTGAAGTTCAGTGTGGACCGAATCAAATTCTCAACCTCAGGGTTTTCAACTGTATGGTTTCCTGCGGATTCATTATTCTTTGCTCTCTTCATCGCTTCTTCGACATATTTTGAGAACGGCACTTTTCTATCTTGAAAAGCAAATCTATTTTCGATGAATGAATCGTATTTGCCGTAATTGGTGTCCATGCCGTTGAAGAGATCTTCGTCTTGGGGAAAGTCCATTCCGTCGTCAGAACTTTCCATGTCTTCTTGCTTGATTGCCTTCACGCTGTTTGTGTTTATCATGAGGTCTTGGTTGGTCTTCTGCTGGATCTCCCTCATGCTTGGCGAAGTATCGTTAAGTATCGCCAAATTCGAATTATTTGAATTCATAAACATTTCAAGCATCTGGATTGTCTTTTGTGCCTCAATTTTGATCATTTTTGCAAGCTCATCCGCTTGAGTTGCCTCAAGCGTCATCGTGCCTTCGTCGATGCCGTAAGATCTGATCTGTCAGCCGAATTCTCGTTTATTTGAAATCGGTTTGCGATTCATGCGGGGCAGCTGAGTGACTGAGTTTGCGTCATTTAGCTTGATTGAGACTTTACTTGTGCCTTTCTTCCTTTCTCTGCTTGAAATGCTCTCTGATAAGTTTTCATCTAGCTCTTCCATCAGCGGCAGCATGTACTTAGTCTTGTTCTCGACGTTCTTGATGAGCCCCGTTTCGTTAATGTTATCGTGCTTATTTCAAAATCGAGTAGAAGTCAAGAGACATATCGTTTGTAGGTCTTTTGCTATTTTCAGACGGAGGCTTGTTTTTGTTTATTTCTTCAGCCCCGTTGTCTAGTAAAGGATTATATGGGTTTTCTCTGAC
>NZ_JAJBJD010000192.1 GCF_021811875.1 Candidatus Bandiella numerosa
AAGATTTCATTCTAGCATTGGCTATAAAAAGCCCATGAATGTTTATTTAGAGGCATTGAAAAATGCTGCTTAATAATAGGAAGCAAAATTCTCAAAATTTTGTCTTGATTTTTCAGTCCACTATAGTCAATTCAGCTTTAACAAATATGTTTTTAATATTCTGGATCATGGTATTTTTAATATTCTCTTCTTTAAAGTAATCATTGCGCTCCAGTGAGGTAATTAATAAATTAAATAAGTTGTTAAATTCCTCTTTGCTACAAAGCTCATAATTTTTACCAATTTTTACACCTTCCTGCGAAAAAAATTCATAAGCAAAAATAGAGACGGCTTGTGCCAAATTTAGTGAAGAATTTTGCTCATTCGTAGGAATAATTGAAATAACGTCAGCCAAACCTAATTCATCATTGGTAAGACCATTATTTTCTCTTCCAAATAAAATTCCAATTTTAATATCTTTATCAAATTTTTGATTGCAATACTTTGCCATCTTTTTAGGATGCATAACTTTTTTGACCATATATCTAGAACGAGCTGTTGCCGCAACAATAAAATTTAAATCAGCAATTGCAACATTCAAATCATCATATAGCACAGCTTTATCTAGCACAAAACTTCCTTTTGCTGCTAACTTAAAAGCCTCATCAGATGGTGGCCACCCATCCCTTGGTGACACAATTCTTAAGTTGTCAAACCCAAAATTAGACATCGATCTTGCAACAGCACCAATGTTTTCCGCAAGTTGCGGACAAACTAATATAATATACGGCTTGTGCACTTACGGCTTTATTTCCATTTAATAGAACATCCAATACTAGATATTTGCTCTCCTTTGAATTGCCCAGTTTCTGAAATTTCAGACATGGCTATATATAATTCCCTTTTGGCATCTGGAACAATATCTTTTTTAGCAGAGTCCAATCTTCCACGATACTGAAGCTCCATGCTAGAATTAAATCCAAAAAAATCTGGTGTGCAAACTGCATCATATATTTTAGCAATTCCTTGCGTACTATCAAGTAAATACGGAAATTGAAAATTATTTTCTTTAGCAAAAATTTTCATATTATCGTAAGAATCTTCAGGATAAGCAATTGTGTCATTTGAGTTTATAGCAACAAAGCCAATTCCTAATTTACATAACTCATTTGCTTCTTTAGCTATTTTTGTAGCTATAGATTTAACATAAGGACAATGGTTACAAATAAATGCGATCACCAATCCATTTTTTCCCTTAACTTTATCTAAATTGTAATAATTTCCATCTATAGAAATTAAATTAAAATCTTTTGCCTTCCAACCTTTATCTACCTCTGGTGTTGTTAATGCAACCATTTAAAACTCCTATGAATTTTCATTGTATTCTACCGAAAATATATATACTTTTTTTTACAAATCATCAAAAATAATTTAGATCTCCATAGAGCCTCGTTTACGTTTATTAGCTTCTATCCTATTTTTTGCACTCATGAGGTCTAGGAAGCATAAATATTAGATAGCGTTAAGCAACTTTTAGAATCAACTCATTGTCAATATTTGCTTCATAAAGATTCCACTCATTAGAGGACATAGTCGCTTTAATCTGCAAAACATTGTGTGCATTC
>NZ_JAJBJD010000066.1 GCF_021811875.1 Candidatus Bandiella numerosa
TGATACTACCTCGCCTTTTTCTTTTTTTCTTACTATTATTTCAAAATCCATTTGATACCTGTATTGTTTTAGGTCAAAGGTTAGCACTTTTCCTATTTATACGCTATCTAATATTTATGCTTCCTCTTTCGTATGTACTTATCTTTTCATTCTATCATATATGTTTCTTTCTGCCTATTATGCAATGGTCTTAAAGTATAGATTTGCACCGAAAGTTGACTTAGAAATTTCTTGAAATTCTTTGGTTAAATTGATATAAATCTGCTCTATCATCTTAATTTCTTTTACTATTTAACTTTGCAATTTTGAAAAAAGCTCATGCCATTCTTTAGAGCTTTCGTGTCAATTTTCAATAAATCCAAAATCGAATGAAATAAATTATCATGAGAAAATTCTTTTTCTACCTGCTTTGAAACACAACCCTTATCAATGCCAAAATCCATCGTAAAATTTTCTGATAACCATATAATCATTGGAATATGTTTTTGATGCTTCGGTGCAACTAAGTATGGCATTCCATGCAAATAAATACCATCTTCTCCTAGAGATTGTCCATGATCAGAGACGTAAAACATTGCTGTATCCGCATCATTATTCTCTTTTAATATTGAAATTACCTGTGATAAGAAATAGTCTGTGTACAATATTGTGTTATCATAACCATTGGTTATCTCTTCTGACGAACATTGCTGTAACTCAATTGACTTACAAATAGGTTTAAATTTATGAAAATTATCTGGTGTTCTCTTGTAGTATGCAGGACCATGACTACCTTTTTGATGTAAAACAATAAATAGATCATCTTTACTGTTTTGTTTAATAAATTTTTGAAAAATATTCAACATCTCCTCATCATAAATTTCTCTGTCTAAACCATCGTTTAAATATGACTCCATTTCTATAGTTTTCACATCATTACAAGCAGATTTGCACCCACTATTATTATCTATCCATAAAGTGTTAAATCCCGAATTCTTAATTAACTTTAATAAATTATCATTATTTATAAATTTAGATTTACTAAAATTTGATCTATCAAGTGAGGAAAAAACACATGGCACAGAAACAGCAGTAGTAGTTCCGCATGAATAAAAATTGCTGAAATTTATTATATCATGTTTTTTTAAATTTGGATTTGTTTCCTTTACGTAGCCATTTAATGAAAAGTTACCAGCTCTTGCAGCCTCACCAATCACAAATACAAATATAGTCTTTCTTAGGTGGTGTTGCCAAGCTTGACTCTTATTTGCTTTACTTGATATTGATTTTACACTTTGTTCCGGAAGCAATAAAATTATATTTTGATAAACACCATTGATGTAATTATTTGGTATAATTCTGAATATAATATCTTTATGGTTTCTAAAAACCGACACGAATGTTTTGTATTGAACAAATATTACAGATATAAAAATTACTAATGCTAAAAGACTAAAAAGATAAAATTTGATATAAGTAAATATTTTGATAGGATACCTTATGTTTATTCTATAAATAGCAAATGATGGTATTATCCCAAAAAACAAAACCATCAGGAGCATTTTATAAGTAAATAATTCAAAAGATTCTTTTAAATCCGTCTCTAATACATTTTGAATCATTGAGCTATCAATTATAACTCCATATTTCAGCATGAAATATTGAGCTAACGAACCGCAAATTAAAATCAATGATAACAATAATTTATGGATATAGCGAAATGAAAAAAGAGAAATTGCGAAGTATATAAAACATACTAGAACAATAAAAAATATGAATAAAAAATTTAGTGAAAAAAGCTTATTAATAGTAACTAGATTATAAAAAAAATTCCAGAGCGGTAAATTTAAAAATAAAGCTATAAAACCAGATATTAATAAATTGAATAGCTCCAGTGAAACAGTATTTTTTAATTTTAACATTTAATATCTTGATAATTTTTAACTGCAGTTTTTTATTTATTCCTTAGAACTTCTCTTTTTCCTTGAGAATTTGCAGGGCTTATTATTCCATCATTTTCCATTTGCTCAATTAATGAGGCCGCTTTATTATACCCTATTTTTAATCTTCTTTGAATATAGCTGGTAGTTGGCCTTTTTTCATCTATTACTATTTTTATGGCCTGTTGATATAAATCCCCTCCGTCCTGATCCTCAAAAATTGAATTAACACCACCACCTGATGAATTATTATCTGTAATTATTAGGGAATTAAAATTAACATCATACTCACCAAAATTATTTTCCTTTAACTGTTTTACAACATTTTCAACCTCAAGATCACTGACAAAAGGACCATGCACTCTTGTTATATTACCACCTGGCATCATGTATAGCATATCGCCCATTCCCAAAAGTTGCTCAGCCCCCTGTTCACCTAATATTGTTCTACTATCAATCTTTGAGGTAACATGGAAGCTAATTCTTGTGGGAAAATTAGCTTTAATCACACCTGTAATTACATCTACAGATGGTCTTTGTGTTGCCATAATTAAATGAATACCAGATGCTCTAGCCATTTGAGCAATTCTCTGAATATAGCCTTCAATTTCCTTACCAGCAACTAACATCAAATCTGCCATTTCATCCACTATGACTACAATGTAAGGCAATTCTTCATTTCCCAAATCAATCTCTTCAAATGTTGGTTCGCTAGTTTCATGATCAAAACCAGTTTGTATAACTTTTTTGAGTGTTGTTCCTTTTTTATTGGCCTGCAATAATAATTCATTAAATCCCATAATATTCCTAACTCCAAGCGAAGCCATTGCCCTATACCTTCTTTCCATTTCTTGAACAACCCATTTTAACGCTCCAACTGCTTTTTTTGCTTCAGTTACAACTGGTGAAAGAAGATGTGGTATGCCGTCATATACAGATAGTTCCAACATTTTAGGGTCTATCATCACAAATCTGCACTGCTTCACTGTGCAAGAATATAATAATGATAAAATCATAGTATTAATTGCTACTGACTTTCCAGAACCAGTCGTCCCTGCTACAAGAAGATGAGGCATTTTTGCCAAATCAGTAATGACTGGCGCACCAGATATAGATTTTCCCAATACCAATGGTAATTTATAGTCATTATTTTTATATTCCCTACTTTCTATTAGCTCTCGCAAATATATTATCTCTCTTTTATCATTTGGTATTTCAATACCTAACGCATTTTTACCAGGTATTACAGCAATTCTAGTAGATACTGCACTCATAGACCTTGCTATATCATCAGACAATCCAATTACTCTTGAAGCTTTTGTACCTGCAGCAGGCTCAAGTTCAAATAAAGTCACAACTGGACCAACGCTATAATTTAACATTTCTCCTTTAATACCGTAGTCTTTTAAAACTTTTTTCAAACTTTCACTATTCTCCTTAACCCGTTCATTATTAGATGAATTTCTTGAACCTGAATGCTCAGAAATTTTATCTAATATCTCAACAGATGGTAATGTTAATTTATCACCTTTATTATCAATCTTTTTTGTTATCTCTGACTTTTTATTCTTTACCGTATTATCTACCTTTATCAAATTTTCATTAAAGGCTTCTTCATCAAATCTTTTCCTTTGACTAGATAGTTTAGCAATGACAAATTTGACGCATTTAAATAATATTTTTATACTAAAACCTATATACTTAAATATACTTCTCCACTCACTAAAAGTAAGTCCTAAACAAATAATACTAATAACAACAAATACACCTATAAGTGAAAATAATAATATGTCTTTCTTAATATAAATTAATAGTAATTGCTTAAGATAAGCACCTATAAATCCACCATATCCAATGTTAAAAACAATACTATTTATTGATATCAAAGAAAATATTATTGCTAACACTAACGTTGCAAATAAAATACCTATAGTTCTGTATATAAAAAATTTGTTCGATAAATTATTCAGTGTCTTGACGGCGAATATAAAGAAAAACACTATTGGCAGTATGATTGAATACCCAAAGGTCTGGAGCAGAATATCTGAAATATTAGCTCCATAATTACCGAAAAAATTATGAGCATCAAGAGCTCCAGTTGCATTTAATACAGATGGATCCAACTTATCATATGTAATGATCGAGATTGAAACAAAAACCATCACGCATATTATGACCACAGCCATAAATAACTTAAAACTTTTCATTAAATAAGACATTCAAATAAATATGCGTAGAAACTATTTTTTTATACTATTACTATTATTACGAAGTAATGGCTTTTCATTGAAAACACATATTACATCATTGCCATGCCTTAATGTATATTTACTTGCCACCCTTTCTATCACAACATATCCTTTTTCAACTCTGTAATTTATAAGAGCTTCACTCCCGTCATTATTCACAAAAAATACAGCAGGCAATTCCGCATTTATATCCCTGAATTTCAGATACGTAAATCTGCCATCATCGAAGATTTGGGTTGGTTCAATGTTCACCGCACTACCACTAATCTTATATTCAAAATTATATAATTCTGGCTTCGTTAAATCAGGTCCGCTGCTACTTTCTACATTTTTTATAGAGGAATAATTCGTCTCACTAGGATATACAAATTTTATAATAAATGCCAAATCAGGATCATTTATACTGTCTGCATTCTTTGCATGCATTTCAAAAAAATACATTCTTTTATTTGTAATCACAGTCATATTTGTAGTTGCATCATCTTCAATCGGTTTAAGAAAAATTCTGTTTCCAGCAGGAACAATTTGCCAAGGAGTAGGAGTACCCATAGTGATAGTCTGAATTTCCTCATCAAGAGAAAATTCTATGATGGTTTGATAATAATAATGGCCAATATACCTAAAAACCGCATTTGGTACATAATTAATTATTTTAATCCTATCTTCCCCTCCCATTGATCTAGGCATTACAGTTGCGTTACTACAAATACTAATATTTAAAAACAAAAGGAACGCAAACAGACTCTTTAAGTATTTATTTTTCATAAAATTATTAAACGTATCAATCTTTATAACTAGTTATCAAAAAATTTATACTTTTCTTTGAATCCATAAATTTTTTATTAATTTCTGACATGAAAAAATTAATTTCAGCTACCTTTTCTTCAATCGCCTCTTTACCATTAATTAATGAGCGAACTCTATAAGATACTTTTGCATATGAAGGTACAGTAACTTTTTTCAAAAATTCTATATTACTAATCTCGATCATCCTACTATTTTTATATCTATATTTCAACAATGGACTTTCTGGATTATCATCAATATTAATAAATTTAAAATATTCCTGAAACACTATAAGAGACGAAATATTATTTATGTAATTTAATCTCTCATTTAATTTATCAGGCTCCAGACTATTAGAATCAAAAAGGCCGTTGCATAAATGCAAAGCAAGGAAGATATGCAATAAATGGATTTAAAAAATTAGATTCATATAAAGAAGAACGATAAGTTTGGTATAAAAGCTGATAGAATAATAGGAATTCAAGAAA
>NZ_JAJBJD010000067.1 GCF_021811875.1 Candidatus Bandiella numerosa
ACTTACTCTTCTCTATACGTTCTTCTGCTTCTCTTACTAAAAATGACATTTTGCCTCCTCTTTCGTATGTACTTATCTTTTCATTCTATCATATATGTTTCTTTCTGCCTATTATGCAATGGTCTTTGTCATGGAGGAATATGTGGGTATTTTAAATATCCAAGAATCTAAAGCCCAACTTCCTAAACCAGATTTAAAAAAAGAAGAGCCAGATAATAGTGTGGAAGATGGCGTTAAAAATTTGAAAGAACCTAACGCACCCAGTGCACCTCTAGATACTACAGATAATTTTCAGCTAAGCTCTGAAAAACAATTATTACAACAATTAAGGCAAAGAAGAAAGGAAATAGAAAATTATAAAGACAAATTACCTACAGAAAAAATGGCTTTAGAATCAATAAAACAATATATCGATAACAGATTAAATATGCTGGAAAATGTTCAAAATCAATTAAGACCACAATTGCACAATAATAATCAAAACGACGATAAAAAAATTCAGAAATTAGTTAAAGTATACGAAAATATGAAACCTAAAGAAGCTGCTAAGATTTTTAATGACTTACAAATTGGTGTATTGGTAGAGCTCGCTTTAAACATGAAGGAATCAAGGCTTGCAGCAATACTTTCTGAAATGACCCCTGAAAAAGCCCGAGAACTAACATCCATTTTAGCAACTCAAAGTGATATGGGGGAATTTTAATATTCAGCTCCACATAATTTATTGTTAGCAGAATTGAATATATGGCTGGGAATTAATCTTGTATTAACATGTGAATTATATTAGAATACCACTTTAATTGTATTCATTGGTAAATTATTGATATGAATGAAAAATCAAAATTAGTTATAAACTATCCAGCATTGTTTGTGATTGCTATATATCCAATTATTTTGAGCATTATTGCTATACTTTACGGATACAAATATGGAATAGGTAAGTTTGAAATAATATCTATCGTTGCTACTTACTACATCGTTAATATATCGGTTGGTGTCGGGTTACATAGATTATGGTCACATACAGCATTTAGAACTAAAAAATGGGTAGAAATTATTTTGGCATGTTTAACTGCTGGCACTCTGCAAGGCCCTATATTAGCTTGGGCTTCAGATCATATGTTGCACCATAAATATACCGACCAAGAAAGTGACCCTCATTCAGCACTAAAATATAAAAATAAGTTTATAGGTTTTATGTGGTCTCATATAGGTTGGATGATTTTTTCAGACGTAAAGCATAAAAAAATTGATAAGATGGCTCTTGCAAAATTAGGTAGAAATAAAGTAGTTTTGTGGCAATTTAGACACTACTGGAAAATAGCGATATTTATGAATACGATATTACCAATGGCAATTGGTTATTTAATTGGAGGTGACTTAAGGTATGCACTAGGTGCGTTTATCTTTATAGGAATAGGTAGAGCTATACAGCAACAAGCAACTTTCTGTGTAAATTCAGTAGTGCACATGAATATTGGCTCAAAAGAATATTATTATGGCACTGCGAGAGATATATGGTGGCTATCCTTTTTATTGCTAGGTGAAAATTGGCATAACTTCCATCATGCTTTTGCAAATGACTATAGAAATGGTCATAAATGGTATCATTTGGATATTCATAAGTGGGTTATAGCATTGATGGCTAAAGTAGGACTTGCTAGTGATTTAATTGTGACATCAAAATTGAGAGTTGAATCAATGAAAGAGCAAGTGAGAAAGAAGACGATTGATAGTTTGCAAGAAAAGATAGATTTGATTGAAAAAGCTAGTAAGTACATTCATAAAGTTGCTTTAACTAAATTAAAGGTGGCGGAAAAATCTGCTTTAAAATTAGCAAATGATATACATGAAAATTTAGATAACGTAATTACAAAGGCAAAAGGTATAATAAAATTTACTCAAGATTTAAGGCTAAAAGATAATATAGAAGAGAATTTGATAATAGCTTTATCTGTTAAGTACAATGAATTAAAAAAAGCTGCGCGAAAATTAGAAATACAAGTGGCGCCTTTTTAAGTGTATATTTTATAAATTCGGGGCATAGCGCAGTCTGGTAGCGCACCTGGTTTGGGACCAGGGGGTCGGGAGTTCAAATCTCTCTGCCCCGACCATATGTTGTTTTAACTACTTTAGATGATTAAAAATAAAATAAAAAAAACATCTTCATTTATTTGTTATATAGCTTCTATATATCTTTTTGTTTTAATAATAATCATATTTTTGCAATATAGTGTCTATTTAGAGCAAATAACTCGCTATCAATTTTATGAAATATCACAATATATCAGGGATAAGCTATCTTTTGCAAAACATTATAGTCATGACAGTTTTAAACTCCTTGAATATATTGATAAAATTGGTATAGCTGATGAAAACCTAAAGCATGGATTAGAGAGTAGTAAGGCTAAGGAAATATATTTCCTGGGAAAAGTTTATATTTACAACAATAAAAAACAGAATATTTCCTTCTATGGAGATAATGATGAAAAATTATCTATTAAAGATTTGAATCTTAATCCAACAATTTTAAAATGCCTGGATCACAAAGAAAAATTGAATTTTGGCCAGATTTATTTGGCTGATATAAAAGCGAATAATTACACTATAGTTGCATGTTACGCCAGCAATAAAAGTCAACAGGTTTATTTAAGGTTAATGAATTTTGATAACCTGTTTAAAAAAGCTAGCATAAAATATAATTTTTTCAAAAATTATGATGTTACGATCGTTAATAGGTATGATCAGGTGCTGTATACAAGTCATAATAAACATATAAATAACCCAGATTTAAACAGTATAACTTCCTTAAAAAAAGGATTGAATGAAATAAAAAAGCATAATCTTAAATTCTATAGTGATACTCAGGGATTTAACTTCAAAAACTATTATAGCTTAACAACTTTTAAAGATAACAATTTTAAGGTTTTTACAACACAAATATCTCTCTCAAAAGAACAAGAATTTTATAAATTTTTAATAGCTTACAAGCATATACTAATAGCCGAATTTTTAATATTTTTAACAATACTTTTACTGACTATCAAGTATATATTAAATCCCCTTTATAGAATTACCTCTTCTGTGAAAAAAATACTAATTTTTAACAACATAGGCAACAAACCTAACAAAACTAATATTTGGAAATTATCTATTTTTAGCACTATAAAACTATTGAAATCTTGCTATTTAAAACTAAGATTTAAGTATAAAATTGTTGATTTAAAGTATGTTTTTATGGAAAAACTCTTAAAAAATTTAATCAACAATCATACAGAAAATAATAGATATCTATTACACAATCTCAATACTCCACTTCACCAAATAAGGTTGTCACTTCAATCTCTAAAAGATGCCAAGGCAGATATTAATAATGTAGATAAAATAAGCAATATTGAGAATGCATTAAAGCATTTTGAATCAGTTTTTTCTGCTAATAAAGTATCTCCATATAAGATTGAACTTGATGAAGCTTATATAGATATCAGAGGCATTATTAACTCTTCGCTGGATTTAATTTTTAACCCTGACATATATAAAAAATTATCAGTGAAAAAAAATTATACTAATAATAATGTATTGGTTTTTGCAGACGAAGTATGTTTGGAAACAATAGTTGTTTTATTGCTAAGTAGCTCTAAAAATTTGATCAGCAATATAGATAACGTAACAGTAGATATACAAACAATTTTAACTGGACTTGAAGTGTCTATAAAATTAAGCGGTAAAAAAATCAACAAAAGCAATATAGGAAAATTTATAAACTGTGTAGATAACAAATTAAATTTAAATTATATGGAAGAACATAACATTGACATTTTAATCGTGAACTGGTTGCTTCATTTATTAAGATTTAACATGATACTAGAAACCGATAATCAGGAGTCAATCAAATATGATATTATTATCCCTAATATAAAGCTAAAAAGCTAAATTTTTTAAGTTATTTGTATATGCAAAATTATGGTTACTCTTACAACAGTATTTTACATATAATAAATGAGAGCATGAATAAGAACAGATTGTTTCATGCATGTATTATACATGGAGGTTATGGGATAAGAAAAACCTATTTATCTAATGAAATAGCAAAGCAAATTATAAGTTATAGAAATGAAAGTAACCACACTACTAAAGAAAGTTATTTACAATCTCCTGATTTGTACATTATTTCCAAAGATTCCCCAATAATTACAGTTGATGATATTAGGAAAGTTAAAAATTGGATAAAACACACTACAATGAAATCAAAATACAAAGTTGTGGTAATAAATGACGTTGACAGAATGAATAAAAATGCAAGCAATGCATTCCTAAAAGTTTTAGAAGAGCCTATTGGTAATGCAATATTTATACTAAATACTTCGTCTATTAAAACAATTTCAGATACCTTAAGCTCAAGATGTATAAAAATGAGATTGGATACACCTACTTTGGAGGATTTTACAAAAATTTTATGTGAATTGCATTGTTCAAAGCCAGATGTTAGCTTCGAAACAGTATATTGTTTATGTAAAGGCGACATTAATCTAGCTATAAAACTTATTGAGCAAAAATATTTAAGCTCACTCATTGAAGTGTTTGATAACGATGTTTACGATGCAGCATTAAGTATTATGACTGCATTAGATCTGGAAAACGAAACGGATTTTAGAATTCTTAACTGCTTTATGGATGCAATAGCATTCAAATTGATAAGAAAGGGCTTCAGCGAATATGAGTTATCAAAAAAAAATTATAAATTGCTTACAAGTTTAGAAAAACTACAAAATATTGTTACTAATCTGGAAAATCTAAACAAAAAGTACTCTCAAGAAATTATAATTAATATTTTAAAAGAATGTTTTTAAAGCTACACAGAAATTTAATTATAACTGGAATTTCTCTTATAACTTTACTGCTTGATCAGGCAAGTAAGCAAATAATCTTAAACTATTTAATTTCAAATAAAATTTACGTATATAAAGTTACCAACTTTTTAAATTTTGTTGAAATTTGGAATAAGGGGATTAGCTTTGGAATTTTCAGTGAATATAATTTATCACCAATGCTATTTATTTGCTTATCATCTATTATATTATTTTTGATGTTGTATTTAATGACAAATATAAATCCTATCATCCAAGGACTGATTATAGGAGGAGCAATGGGAAATTTAGTGGATAGAGTGATCTTTGGTAAGGTCTTTGATTTTATTGATTTTCATATATTAGATTGGCATTATCCAGCTTTTAATCTAGCCGATAGCTTTATAGTAATTAGTGTAATTTTAATTCTGATTAGTAAACTTAGAAGCTATATATTAAAAAATGGGCATTGCTAAGCAAATATAGCGTCAAAGAAGAAATGTATATACACAGATAATTCAGCCATATCAGCGGCTTTGGAATAAGCCTTGGTTTTTCGATTGTATCTCTTGATAAAGTCTCTGAGAGAGCT
>NZ_JAJBJD010000068.1 GCF_021811875.1 Candidatus Bandiella numerosa
CTGATACTACCTCGCCTTTTTCTTTTTTTCTTACTATTATTTCAAAATCCATTTGATACCTGTATTGTTTTAGGTCAAAGGTTAGCACTTTTCCTATTTATACGCTATCTAATATTTATGCTTCCTTTATGCAACGGCCTTATTTTATTCTCCTCAAGCGTTAAAGCAATTTGGTGAAAGACTTGGGGTAACATTTAATGACGATAACAATATCTCTACTATTATTAAAAATCATTTAAGCGATATAATAAAAGAGAGGCAAACCTCCCTTAAAAATTTTGCAACTGAGTTAAAAATAGATTTGTGTATTTCCAAAGACGCAAGGACTGATGAATGTACATTAGATAATGACAAATTTGAACGCATCATACAGGAAAATCCAAAGTATTTCGAAGAGGTTTGCAAAGGAGAAAGGAAAATAAATCTTTACGATCTAAATCATAAAGATACTTGGAACCCATTTAGCTCCAATCCAGATGCCGCCTCTTTAAAGAGGGTCTTTATAGCTATAGCAAGCGCTATCAATAAAATACTGCCAGAATTTATGCAGTTACCTACAAATGAAACAGCAATTGAAGGCTTAATAAAAAGTAAAGTCAATATTATTCAACAACCAAATAAACATTACGAATTAACGGATAATAAAAAAATTTCGTTTGTAAAAATGCTCGCTCCAAAAGGAAGTGCGCATACCTTTGGGGGCCTACCAAGTAAATAACTCATACCTTTATATTTGTTGCTCTTTTTATCGAATTAAAAATATCAACAATGATTGAATAAGATGATAATTTATGTATCATACGGATATTAGTCATTTTTAAAGACACTTATTTTGAATAAAAGAGAAAAATTAATTCCACCAAAAAACCCCGCAAAAGTACTGCTACATTCATGTTGCGCACCTTGCTCTGGTGAAATCATTCAAGCAATGGTGGAATCCGGAATTAACTTAACAATATTTTTTTATAATCCTAATATTCATCCAAAAAAAGAATATGAGATTAGAAAAGATGAGAATGTGAAATATGCTAAAAAATTAGGTATTGATTTTATCGATGCTGATTATGATGTGCAAAATTGGTTTAAGAGAGCAAAAGGCTTAGAACTTGAACCCGAAAGAGGAAAAAGATGCACAATGTGCTTTGACATGAGGTTTGAGAGAACTGCATTATTTGCTTATGAAAATGGTTTTGAAATTATCACAAGTTCTCTTGGCATTTCCAGATGGAAAGATATGGATCAGATTAATCAATGCGGGATAAAATCTACTTCTAAGTACCCAGGTATTAGCTATTGGACCTATAATTGGAGAAAGAACGGAGGCAGTTCAAGAATGTATGAAATAGCAAAAGATGAAAATTTTTATAAACAAGAGTTTTGTGGTTGCGTTTATTCTTTAAGGGATACTAATAAGTGGAGAACACAAAATGGTAAATCAGAAATAGAAATTGGAAAAAATTATTATTAAAGCTAATGATCAACTTAAATAATTACGACGTGTTACTTATGGATTTATGGGGTGTTTTATATGATGGACACCATCTATATCCTGGAGCACTGGAAACTTTACATAAACTAAGGGACTTAAAAAAAGATGTGATATTTTTTTCTAACGTTCCTAGGAGAAAATCAACAATTCAAGAATTACTGAGTACTTTTAATGTTGATAAATCTTTATACAAGGACTTAATTGCATCTGGTGAATTTGTTAATGAATTGCTTGCCGAAAAGAAAAAATTTGGAACAAAATACTTTTATCTTGGCTCTCCAGAATCTGAAGAAGTAATATCAAATATAAAATACTACCAAAGAGTTAATCACCCTCAAGATGCAGATTTCAGTATTATTACTGGCATTGTAAATTATTTTGAGGAAGCAATGGAATTGGCAAAAAAGGCAGTTCAATATAAAATCCCAATGCTTTGTACCAACCCTGACAGATCTTCCATTAAAAAAAATGGTGAGGTAGTGCACTGCCCTGGCGTCATTGCTGAAAAATATGAAGAATTGGGTGGTGAAGTAATTTACTTTGGCAAGCCATATAAGCAAATTTATGAATATGCTTTAAAAGACATACCTAAGTCTAAAAAAATTCTTGCTGTTGGAGATAGCATGGAGAACGATATCAAAGGAGCAACGAATATGGGTATTGATTGTGCATTGGTATGTAGCGGAATTCACAGACACGATTTAAAAATAAATGTTGGAGAATTTCCTGCTGAGGAAAATTTGTTAAGATTATATAAAGAGCATTCACTAAAACCAACATTTGTATTAAGCATTCTAAGTGATATAATAAAGAATTAAATTTAAACTTGTAGCTATGTTCATACAAACACAAGACACTCCAAACCCTAATACCTTAAAATTTATTCCTGGTATTGAGGTTATAAAACGTGGTTCACCACGTCAATTTAGCAAAAACGATGACTGTAAAGAATCATCTCTTGCACAGCAGTTATTTGAAATAAATGGTGTTGAATCTGTGTTTTTTGGAAAGGATTTTATATCCATCACAAAAGATGAAAACACCAATTGGGATGAGATTAAAACATTTATATTATCTAATCTTGTAGATTATTTTATTGCAGGCCTACCTGTGGTTAATGAAATTGATATTAATAAGAAAAAGAAAAATAAGTCAAATTCAAAAATCGAAGAGCAAATTATTGAGCTTCTAGACTCAAAAATTAGACCAGCGGTCGCACAAGATGGTGGTGATATTGTGTATAATAAATTTGAAAATGGCATTGTTTATTTAGAATTACATGGAGCATGTCAGGGTTGTCCTAGCTCAACAATAACATTAAAGCAAGGTATAGAAAATATGCTAAAGCATTACATTCCTGAAGTTGAATCAGTCGAATCAATATAAATTTAAGTAGGAGCTATATTTATGGATAATAAATTATACAAGGAAGCATTAGATTTTCACTCTCAAAATCCAAAGGGTAAAATTGCAATAAATTTACCAAAAAAATTGATCAACAAGCATTATTTATCACTAGCATATAGTCCAGGTGTTGCAGAACCGTGTAAAGAAATATATAAGGATTTTAATAAAATTTATGAATACACCTCAAAAGGAAATTTTGTGGCAGTAATTAGTAATGGAACTGCGGTTCTAGGGTTGGGAAATTTAGGAGCAGCTGCATCTAAACCTGTAATGGAGGGTAAAGCGGCATTATTTAAACGTTTTGCTGATATTGATTCTATTGATATAGAAGTTGACGAAACTGACCCAGAGAAATTTATTGAAATAGTTAAAAAAATAGCGGTAAGTTGGGGAGGAATAAATTTAGAGGATATAAAAGCACCTGAGTGCTTTATTATTGAGGAAGCATTAAAAAAATGCCTGGACATTCCAGTATTCCATGATGATCAACATGGAACTGCAATAGTTACTGCTGCAGGTCTTATCAATGCTACCTACATCACTGAAAAAAAAATTGGAGATATAAAAATTGTCGTCAATGGTGCAGGAGCAGCAGCAATTGCTTGTATCAATTTAATAATTACACTGGGAGTAAAAAAAGAAAACATTATTACCTGTGATACAAAAGGAGTGATTTATAAGGGTAGAATAGACGGGATGAATAAATGGAAAGATAATCTAGCTGTTGATACAAAATTAAGAACACTGGAAGAAGCAATGCACGGCGCTGATGTATTTATTGGTGTCTCTGCAAAAGGTGCTGTATCGAAAAGTATGGTTAAAAGTATGGCTAATAAACCAATTATTTTTGCCATGGCAAATCCTGACCCTGAAATTACTCCAGAAGAAATATATGAAGTTAGGAATGATGCAATTGTTGCAACAGGAAGGTCAGATTATAAAAACCAGGTTAATAATTTTATTTGTTTCCCATATTTATTTAGGGGCGCCCTTGATGTAAAAGCAACAACAATAAATGACGAAATGAAAATTGCAGCTGCACATGCTTTGGCAAATTTGGCTAGAGCGGAAATTACTGAAGAAGTTCATGAGTCATGCATTGGTGGAAATTGCGCATTTGGTCCAGACTATATAATTCCAATTGCATTTGACTCAAGACTTATGGAAGAAGTCTCTATAGCTGTAGCAAAGGCAGCGATTGATTCAGGAGTAGCAAGAGAAAAAATTACAGATTTTGACGCCTATAGAAAAAAACTTTCTGGTAGATTAAATCCATCAACAAAAATTATGGATAAGTTTTTTGCCAATACTTATAAAAATCCTAAAAAAGTAATATTTGCGGAGGGTGAGGAAGATCAGGTATTAAGAGCTGCATCTGACTGGAATAAATTTGGATATGGTACAGCGATTCTAATTGGTAGAGAAGACGTAATCAACATGAAATTAAAACAGCTTAATATTTCTTCCTCAGGAATAGAAATTATGAATGCAGCTTTATCAGAAGATACTAAAGATTTTGCAAATCATATATATCAAAGGTTCCAAAGAAAAGGTTTTGTTTATAGGGATTGTATACGACTTGTAAACAGAGATAGAAATATATTCGCATCTGAGATGATAATCCATAAAAAGGCAGATGCTCTAGTGACTGGCATCACTAGAAGTTACTCAAGAACTCTTGATGAAATAACTAGAGTAATTGACATCAGAACAAACCATACACTTTTTGCTTTAAGCATTGTCACAATAGATGATAGAAATATATTCATCGCTGATACTACAATTAATGAAAATCCTTCAAGTGAAAAGTTAGCAGATATTGCAATTCAAAGTGCAGCTGAGGTTAGTAAATTAGGATTAATTCCTAGGATTGCTTTGATATCATCGTCAAATTTTGGAAGCTCAAATAGTTTGGAAGCAAAAAAAGTAGCAGATGCTGTTAAGATATTAGATATGAAGCATGTTGATTTTGAATATGAAGGAGAGATATCTATTGAGTTTGCTTTAAATCCTAGTAAGAGTGATATGTATTCATTTTCCAGGCTTAAAAACCCTGCTAATATTCTTATTATGCCATCTCTTAGTAGCGCAGATGTTGCAGTAAAATTATTGGCGCAATTTGGTCAAGCTAAAACAATTGGTCCAATGTTATGTGGGCTCAGCAAAGCTGTGCAAATCCTTCCAATGAATGCAACTTCAGCTGATATTTTAAATTTTGCAGCAATAGCCGTGAGCATATAAGGAACTTTGGCACCACCAAGTTAAAACGAAAATAGAATAATGAAATTTAATCGCCCTCTTTTGAAATTTGAAAGATAGCAGACATAAATGATTTATTTTGTTGACTTTTAAAAATAGCATAATTACGCTAGTTGTGAGTATTAATTTTTAAAGAAGACCATTGCATAATAGGCAGAAAGAAACATATATGATAGAATGAAAAGATAAGTACATACGAAAGAGGAGGCAAAATGTCATTTTTAGTAAGAGAAGCAGAAGAACGTATAGAGAAGAGTAAGTT
>NZ_JAJBJD010000224.1 GCF_021811875.1 Candidatus Bandiella numerosa
GTTAAACAACTTCCCTTTGCTATCTTTTTGATTCGAGTTCCTCCTACTTCGACTGACTATTTGGTGAGAGTTCATCTTGATTTCTCATCATGTTCGAGACTTAGTCTTGGTCGTTGTGGTAATCTCAATTTTTGTGATTAAATTGGGATTGTCAAAAACATCGAGATCTTGGTCGTCGGCGTCTTTATTTCTGCTTTCGCTCGGCTTGCGTTTAAGTAATGAGTTTACACTTTGGCTTAACTCATTTGACTTTGACTGCCTTCTGTTAATCTTTTGCATCAACTTTACCTAGGTAAGTGTTAAAATTTCGATTACATTCATGTGGTCTTTATACTTTTTAACTTTCTTTGAGTGCCGATGCTTACTTTTGCGAACTCTTGCAATGCGATCGTGTCGATAATGGCTTCTGGCCATTACTATTCGATAGAGACTTCTGGGTCACTCTTGAGC
>NZ_JAJBJD010000225.1 GCF_021811875.1 Candidatus Bandiella numerosa
GAAAAATACTATGTCTATGATGAATCGCTATGAAGATATGTTCATCTTTTTGAGTATATCGTATTACTTGCGCAAGGATTTTGAAGGCCAGGACTAATAAAATTACTTACGTTCCACGGAAACATCAAAGACATCAATAATAAAAACATCAAAAACTATGGCGACGACTACTCGATATTGATGTGTCTGATGTACCTGATGCAAGGCGACTTCGAGCACTTTCTCAACCACAGCCAAGTATTCTTTGACAAAATAAAAGTAAGAGACGGATCTGGATCCACTATCGTACAGAAGGCAGCGAGACTCTTGATGCTGCTGCACTCGTTCACTCATTACACTGAGATCGATGAGATCAGCGGGGTTTGAGATGAATACCAAAAAGTATTTAGCGAGCTTTTCCCGAAAAAGTTCAAATCAATCATGCTGCTGCATAAGCTTATATC
>NZ_JAJBJD010000003.1 GCF_021811875.1 Candidatus Bandiella numerosa
TTAACATATCCATGTCTAGCTTTGTTTGATTTAAGAGCTCCTCTAAATTCACTTTTAAATCAGCTATATAACGATCTTGCTCCATTTTAGCCTTGTCTAGTTCAATATTCATTTGTGTTTTATAGCCGTCGGCTTCTATATTTAAATGAGCTATTCGCTCACGTGATTCAACCTCTAAACGCCTTTGCTCGATATCCGCCATTTGTACTTGTACTTGTGGATCTACTGGTGCTTGCTCCGGTGACATTTGCTCTTCTTGTGGTAATAGAATTTGATCAATACCAGAGATGCCTAATGCCTGATATACTCTAGTATATATCTCTCTCATATTATGTAACTGTGGATCGGTAGAAGCTATCTTTAGCAAACTTTCCGCTTTCATAATTCTTTGGGTAGTAGACTCTACGGACGGATCGGATACAGGAATAATTTTTAATGGTTGATGCTCCGCAAAATTATCGTCACTTTGCGTAAAGCCAGTGTCCATAGGATTTAACGTTTGAAATAATAACTGTATCTCATCACTAAAAGAGGCATGTACCGTACGTAATATTGCCGATTGCATACGATTAGCTACTTCTAGCATCGCCATGGTAGTTCCGACCGGTGTATTTGCACTATTTTCAGGCATACCTACTTCGCTTGTCGAAGCAAGCTGTTGTGTCTGATTCGTTACTCTCTGAAGATATTCGAGCAACGCAGGTGAAGGTCCGTTATAGGGAAGAGGCATAATGGCCTGCGCTAACGGAAGTGCTCCCGTATCTAAAGTAATAAATTGACCAGGAGTTATTGTTATGTCATTATTTTGATTCTTAATACCAGGTACTTTTACACCGCCCGGAAAATTCTGAAATATAGCAGCATCAATTGCCATTCTTTGCATACAAGTTAAACTCATAGCGTTACTACCCAAAACTTGAGCAAGTCCTAAGCCATATATATCAAACCCAGGAAAAAGATTATAGTGAACAAAACAATTAATTCGAGTACGAGTCGGATCGTCTTCTTGCCAGTTAGGTATAATACTTACTATCTTATTACTCAAACCACATCTAGTTATCACATAGGGTGATGGTAAAAAATTACTACCAGATTCCCATGTATCGCCAGAGTCAAAAAACTCATTCAAATCTAAATATTCGTGAGTCTCATAAAATTTAAAGCGTGATAATGTACTATAAGCCGATATATCAATGCCGCTATTTACGTCATCTTCTTTAAGATCATTTTCTTCTGTATCTACAATGTTATTTGTTGATTTTAAATAATCAAGTTCAACGGATCTAAATGTTCCGTCTTGCATATTAAGTAAGATTTCTCTCTTTGAAAGATACCTGATATGAGTAAGACGATTAGACTCTAATATGCTGCTACAATTATTATCTACTAAAAAATCTTCAGGGATAATAAACCTGCTTATCGGTTTTTTAGTTATAGAATCATAATATACTTTGCGAAAAACACAGCCGTACAACAATAGGTAAAGTAAAAATCGATCATAATCAGGGTAAAATCCTTTATCCTCTATTGTTAGATATTCATTTAACGCATCTTTGGTTATCTCACCTTGTAATTCAAAAGCTTCCGTATTATTACTATCGGTTTTAAATCCACATGGACCGGCAGAAGGCAACAACTCTGAACGAAGTAGTGCCCACAAGCGAAGTAATGCGGTAGAAAATGTGGTATCAAATGTTTTTATTTGGTCATTATTGACGGTAGAAGAGTTAATTGTTGCATTTATCTTATTGCTTGCTTCTTCAAGACCAAAACCCAAGAACGGTTTTGTTTTATTAATAATATCAAGCCATGGTTGCCTAGATTTTATATCCTCCGAAGTCACTTCTTCTAAATAAGCAGCTATTTTTTCAAGCACTTTTTCTGGAATACTACTTGAGATATCGCTATTAAAAGGTTGAGATTCCTCAAAATCCTCATTATCTAATCTAGATAAAAGCTCTTCTTCTAAAATAACACCTTCATCTTGCGAAGCACCTATATCATCTATTAACTCATCGCTTATATCGGTTTGCGCAGCACTAATAATTTCAGGTGAAGGTTCATTAGTGCTAAGCAAATCATCTATTTCTGCAGCACTGGTTTCTTTAAGCGGCACACGTCTTTTTTTTGCTTTACTCCCGACACCCATATTAATATTTTTGGTCAATTTTGATGTTAAAATAACTATGAATAGTATAGCATTTTACACCTCTAAATACAAGGTTTTTGGCTTTAAAAGATTGGGATACAAGGGGTTTTCTAATGACTAATTTTAAAATGCAAGTTGCGAATAGCTGATAGCTAATCTTATGATGAATCTTAGAGAGGTATTTTTATTACAGTGATAAAGAGATATCGCAATTATAAATTGTATATTTTACTTGTCTTAAGTTGGAAATTCTGATTATTTGAAATGATATAAATTTAACACTTTATGTTTCTATGAAAAGAGAATGTGAGACAATAGATATAAATAATAAAAGTGGTAGCGGTAGTGGTGGTAACTATTTTTCTAGTAGCACTCAAGGGGGTGGTTATAGTACAAGTGGAAGTTTTGGAATTGGCGGAGGTTCTGGTGGTATTAATACGCACGGCGGATCATACGCAGACAGCTATGATTATGCGCCAGGCAAACATGCTTATAATATCTCCTTTAACTCAATAATAAAACAAACAAGTAACCCAGCACACGGATATCTCGTACCTGACAAAACCATAAATCTTAGAAACAATAACTTAACAGATACCGAGATTGCTGTACTTGCAGGTAACTTACAGTATCAAAGACTGGATTTAGATGTATTCGATGTGAGTAGTAATAAAATAGGATTCGGAGGAGTAGAGAATTTATTCTATGGTTTGCGTTTTGATAACACTTTAGCTGGTAGATATATTGTAACAATGAATTTCTCAAAGAATATTATTGGCGATGATGGTTTTAAATACATGGCTGATTCTCTTGCAATGGGTAGATTTCCAAATTTAAAAAGTCTTGACGTTTCTGGTAATCAAAATACAACTACTGGTTATGGATATCTGGCGAAAGGGCTAGAAGCAGTTACTCAAGATTTAAAAATTGTATTAGAAGCTGTAAAAGGTTTTTCTAAAGACGCTTTAAAAGCTAGCATGAAAAGCATGTTGTTTATTGCAAAAAATAACGGAATTAGTACAAAAGAAATGTTGACTACAGACGAAACTATAGAACATTGTAAAAAAGGTACTGTTAATGTAGGATTAAATATTGTTGGTGGATATTATAAATGTACCAACCCAGTGGTAAAAATTGCGCATATTAATGAAATGAATTTGGGCAGTATAACAGCTGAAATACTGGGGTATTACGTAAAACCCATTGGGGCTATTTTGACTTTTGCCTGTATTACAGAAAAAACAGTTTTTAGTGTTGTTGATGAAAATTTTGCTAATTGTTTAGTTGGCGTTGATAGTTTATTAGAAGAGTAATTTAGAATGTTTGATTTGTTTATAAATTATTTTAGAAATAAATATTTTCAATTTCAAGGAAGAGCTAGTAGAAAAGAATACGGTATATTTTCTTTGTTTATAATAATTACATTTATACCTATATTTATACTTACACAGAGATATAATAATAGTATTCTTATTGTTATATACGCAGTAGTTATTTCTATACCTTACTTATCTTTAGAGGCGAGAAGATTGCATGACCTAAATTTGAGTGGTTGGTGGCAAATTGCTCCTATTCTTGGTAGTGTTTTTATATCTCAAATTATCTCTACAATATTTTTTATTGGTTTACTTATCTTCAAAGGGACTTCTAAAAAAAATAAATACGGTGAACCTCCTATTAATTAGTTTTATTAAAAAATATGAAAAAAATTGCTATTTTACTTTCTTTACTGTTCGTTTCATCTTGTTCTTTCGGTGGTAACAAAGGACAAATAAAACATCAAATCACTCGTTGTTGGGTAGATAAAAAATACAATGATGAAAAATATTCTGATAGTAGAGTAGTATTGCATTTAAATTTAAATAAAGATGGTAGTGTAGACAAATTATCCGTTATAGAATCAAAGTGTGGTAAGCTTAGTAAAGATGAGTGTGACAAATTCGTGAACAGTGCTGTAGAAGCTGTTCATAAAAGTTCACCTATTAAAAATCTATTTGTTGATCAGTATGAAGATTGGAAAGAAATAAATCTAAATTTCGACCCTTTCTCAAATTAACTTTCAAAGCTAGTACCTGACGAACAGGTTGTATCTCAGATTTTTCCGATACTAGAGTTGTAAGCTAAGAGATGGTAGAGATTTTTTGATATCGGCTACTGTTTTTTTGCTTACCGATAGTTCTTTAGTAATCCAATCATAACTTTTACCCGCACGTAGAAAAATCTTCATTTTTTCAATTTTAGCTGCCGTTTTTGGATTCTTGCTTCCCAAAGTTCTGCCAAATTTTACGCCGTCAATTTTAGCTTTTTCTATTCCTGCTTTAGTTCGGGCATTAATCATGCTACGCTCTAACTCAGCAAATACACCTGCTATCTGAAAAAATGCCTTGCCCATAGGCGAAGTAGTATCGACTCTGTCTCCGGAGTCAAGAGATACAAGATCCACTTTCTTGTCTTTCAATAATTCTACAATTTCAATAAGTCCTTTCAAAGATCTAGCAATTCTATCAATTTTATAAACTACGACAACATCTTTCGCTCTGAGTGAGGCAATCATTTCTATTAACTGGGTACGATTATTATCTTTACCGCTTACAGACTCACTAAATATCTTTTCACATCCGGCTTTTAATAATTCCTCTTTTTGTAACTCAAGATCTTGAGTACTACTACTAACTCGAGCATATCCTATTTTCATGAAGCCTCCAGTACGATTTTATCTAAAAAAATCGACTGTACTATGTTTGTACATAAAGGTCTAATATTTTTGTTGATTGTACTATGATTTATTAAGTTCAGAGCGGTACGGCAAAACTGTAGTTTGTTTGTACTAGAGTTTTATACAACTGCCATAGATACTTTCTTAACCGTCAATAACTCTTCTTGTACTTTTGACAATAATAAATTGCTATGCCTCAATTAATATTAATGACATAATTAAATATTATGGTACAATATATTATATTACTAATTTAAAAAAGAATTATTCCTATGAAAGCTGTAAGAACAAAATTAGGAAAAGGTGGAAGAGTAATCATTCCGACAGCTTTTCGTCAAAACCTCCACCTAGAAACCGGAGATGACATTATATTGCATATGGAAGATAATCTAATATACCTTACTACAGCGGAGCAAGCTTTACGAACACTACAAAATAAGGTAAAGAATTATATAAACACCACTGGTCAAAATATTTCGCTTACCGATGAATTAATAACTATGCGACGAAATGAGGCAAAATATGAATAATAGAATCATACTAGATGCTTCTGCTTTATTAGCACTTATTCAAGAAGAAACTGGTGCAGAAATCATAAAGCCGTTGTTAAAATTTTCTGTTATGTCAGTTGTAAACGTTACGGAAACTCTAAGCGTATTACAGCGAACAAATATTACCCCAGAAGAAGGACTTGCTCTAATTGCGGATATTGTTACAACCATTGTTCCTTTTGATTTAGAGCAAGCCGAACAAGTAGCTAAACTACATCCTCTCGTACAGCCTCAAGGCCTTTCTTTAGCCGATCGTGTCTGTGTTGCTTTGGGGATAAAATTACAGATTCCAATATATACTGCTGATAGAATATGGAGCGAATTGCAATTAGATAACGCTAATATTAAATTGATTCGTTAGCTTCTTACAATTACAAAAAGGATTTTCCATCCAATTGTATAAATTCTATCTTCAAATTTTATCAATATAATTTCTTACGCGGTTGAACTATTTCGTCTTCATATTTGTCTTTAGGATGTCTCAAGTGAGCATGATCTCTTATATAGCTTAAAGCTTGTGTCATAGTATCAACCAGGTCTCTAGATTCAGCATTTGGAAAACTACTTACCGATTCAACAAATTCATCGGCAAAAGGCATAAACCTATCTTCATTTTTAGACTCTGTAGGCAACCACACTAAACCGCTTTCTATATAAGGTAAAATTATTTGTACTCTGCTATTCTTATCTCCTTTGGGTATATAAGGTATAGCACGTATACCCGCATTTCTAAGATCTCTAATTAAAGGATCACCTGTTGCTTTTGCCTCAATAAGACAAATGTCTACTCTACCGATTGCAGGATACATATTTTGATGTACGCCGGTATCTTTGTAATCACGGTTAAGTCTTTTAGCCCTATCTCTAAGTTCAGGATAGCCCACTCTCCCACGCCACATAGATAATAACATTATATTCTGTATTTCGTAATCGTCGCTACTCCTCCAAACACCCCAAGTGGTGCAGGCAGAATAAGAGCTATCCGGTTTATCGGAAAAAGCCGTATCCCAGCTTTGTAGTATAAGCTCATATTTAGGTGGGTTGGGCATAGTCCATTTTTTAAACCATGCTTTTTTAATGTGACCGCCACCTTCAGGGCTTGGCCTTTGTTGATATTGCCCTGCATAACCGTAAGAACCTAATTCTCGTTGTAATCGATTTATTATCTTGAGCGGAAACCTTTCCGGCCATAACAACTCTCCTTCTTTTGTTCTTGGGTCTTCCCATATTTGACCGTTCGTAGAAGGTAATATAACAGTTTTAGCCTTCCGTTTTTCTTCAAATTCCATAGGGATTATAAGCTTAACCCACTCGGATTCAGTATCATTTGCTAGAATATGCCCAGTAATATCTTTTTCATGAATCCTCTGCTGTACAACAATACGAACATCATGCAAAGGATTATTTAAACGAGTAGACCATACTTGATCCCACCAACTGTTAGTGCTTTCTCTTTTTGCCCCAGACTCCCCGTCTCGAGCATTATTCCCGTCATCAACTATAATTATACTGCCGCCTTTACCCGTAGCAACAGATCCGACGCTTGTTGCAATACGACATCCGCCTTTATTGTTTTCAAAAAGCATTTTAGCCTTTTGATCCTTAGCTAACTGATATCTAGCTCCCCATCTTTCCTGATACCAATCAGATTCTATTAATCTCCTGCATTTTAAAGAATGTTCCGTAGACAAAGAATGAGCATACGAAGCATACATAAATCTCTCTTCCGGATTCTGCAACCAAACCCAAGCAGGAAATGCTATTGAAATTAAACTGGTCTTACTGGTTCTAGGTGGGACATTAATTAAAAGGTTTTTTATCTCTCGTCTATAACAAGCTTCCAAGTGTTCGGCTATAACTTTTAAATGCCAATTATCGATAAAAGGTGTTTTACCTTCGATGATAGGCCACGCTTGCTTTAGAAATTCGTAAAGGGAAAGCTCGGCGTTTAGCTTAGCTAGCGAAAGGTTTAAATTATGGAGAGAAACGTGAGCTGTTATTTGTGATTTCATAGAGATAATAAAATTCTATACTTCTAGAAGAGTATAGCCTCGATACTTTCTTTTTTGCTTTATATTATTTACACTAAGCTCTACATCTTTTTCGGTATCACAGGAGATAACTTTATATCCGCCTAAATTACCGCCTACTCGTCCCCAGACACATATTACGTCCATAGTGCCAAATAAAGTAGGTTGAAACAGGAGTTTGTAATATCTATTGTCTTTTTCCCAAGATAAGACCATAGAAACCTCTTTTATTTATTCTGTAGCTCGTAAGACAAATCTACTAAATATTCCGTTAGTGACTGTATTACACTTTGGGCTTCCGTAATTTTACCTGAGTTATTTAATGATTTATCTAGCATAATATCATTAATAAGCCTCGCCAGTTCGTCGCTTAACTCTTTTATTTCTTCTATAATCTCCATACTCTTATACTCTTTTCTTTATATACTTATTTCTTCATATAATCTTGTAAAGATTTATGTATTAATTCTGTAATCGTGATATCATTTTCTAATGCATAGCGCTTGATCTCTTTATGAAAGCTTTTGGCAACATTAATATTCATCTTCATAATATCTTGTTTATCTTTTAGCTGCTGGAAAGCTTTTACCTTATTAATTGAAGGACGCCCTGTTTTTAGTAAGCTCATATTATTTCTTTTATTTCATTTACTACATTAGTGATTTCTTGTATTGCTTCATTATTATTAGTATCAAAAACTGTCTGACCTTCCGCTGCCGATTTAGCATATATAATTCTTTGAGACGTATAACTTTTCATTACCGGCAAAGAATAACCTTGTAAAGCTTCCACTATTTCTTTGCTTAAAGAAGTGTTAGTTATTTTTCTACTAATACAAAAGTATGATTTTGGATTGCCGTCAGTAAGTTGTTGTCTATGTTTTATTATATCTACAAGGTCTTCAGAAGCCCATATATCATAAGGAGAAGGTTGTACCGGTATAATTATAAGATCTGCACACTTAACAGCTGAAATTGCCATATCGGTTAATTGAGGTGCTCCGTCGACAATAACCCAGTCAAATTTATCCGCAATTTTTGAGATGTCTTTCTCTAAAGTAGGTCTATCCATACCTACAACTGCTATGTCGCTACTACCGGCTGCATGCCAATCACGAGCCGACCCCTGAGGATCTGAATCTATAAGCAGCACTCTAGATTTATTCAAGTGTAATTTAGTGGCGATATTAGTTGCTAAGGTAGTTTTACCTACACCGCCTTTTTGGTTTAATATTGCTATTATCTTCATATGTGTTTTTCTTTAAATAAAGATAAGTATACATCTTCGTTTAAAGAAGTAAAGATATAATTAAAACCTTTTAAAATTAAAGCACAACATAACTTGTCAATCAGTGTAACCCTATGCAAAATAACTAGCTTAACAAATGTGATTTTACCATTTGATAGTTAGTACTCTTGTTTTTCTTTATGTTATTTTCTTTGGTGATTTTAAATAATTTTCGTTTGAAATTACCTTTTGTCCCGTTTTATTCTCAAGCTCTATTCTGGCAGCCTTGGCAATCTTCCCGCCCGCTTTACTTGCCGTCTTGTTTTCTGGCATTCCTTTTGCATTTATGCTTTCTGCAATTTGCCTCGTTGATAATTCAGCAAGCGCAGTAAAAATTAACTCTGCCTCTGTCATATGATCACGTAAATTATGGCTTTTTAAACCCTTTAGATCTTTGTGCTTTTTTACGCTTACTCCAGACCATTCTTGATGAATAATACTTGTTAGAGTAGCATACTCATCACCTTCGTTAATGTCATGGTCTTTCCAGTAATCGGTTAACTTGTTCCTGGTTTCTTGACCGAGCATACGTTGCTGTATCCATTGTTTGCTGCGCCCATGCTTTTTCCAGTTCTCTCTAGCTCTATTAAGAGATTTCTCTGGGTCGGCAATTTCTTGTACACGTTCATAGCCTACTTTAGCAAGCCAACGTTTAAGCGGTTCAGCTTTAGGCGATGGGATAGATTGAATAATACGAAATAGGGATTCGGTATTAGCGCAGTCTGTTTCACGCATCTTTCCATCAGGGGCTTTTAGTTTCAACTGTACGATTTTTTCGTACACTTCAGAAAAACCCTCTTGCTCAGTGAGTTGTTTTTTTAAGTCAGACCAATAACGTCGAGAGTTAGTACTATCAGTTAATGCACTGACTATATCAACAACCGAGAAAAACCAGGTTTCAGTTTTTTTATCATAGGTTCTACGGATTTTGTGATCTTCAAAAATAGTTAAGTTGTTTTCTGTCATAAAATTTATGCTACCTTTCATTGTGTCTTTGTGTTATGTACACTATATTTTCTAGAACTTGGAAGCTTAAAACAATTTTTACTTATTCCGTTTCTCCGCACTCTTTCTTTAAATAAATCAATTCTTTCGTTAAGTTAATTCTCTCTATTAATTCTTCTCTGCTTAATGTTTTAACTATGTTAGCTTCTCCCTGTGTAATCGGCAATAGTGCTTCATGTTGCTTTTCCGACCAACCCCCTTGTGTTTTAAGATAGAATATAATTGCCTTTAGACTCATTTCCGATTTTGTATCGCTCTTAATATACCCCATAAGCCTTGAACTCACAAAGTTTTTAGCCTTCATTCTCCCCCTCGTATAGGCGGAAAAGATATCCTCATCTCTTTTTTGTATATTTCGGAACGTTCTATCGCTAAAACCTAGATAATTGGAAATCTCTTGCTGAGTATGACCGTGAACGGCTAATGCTTCAATTTGAGAAATTTCTGCCGCGTTAAGCTCTAGAATCTCGCCCTTTTTTGCTCTTTTATTGTTTAAAGATTTACTCATGCAAAACCGCTTTTTCTCCTGTGATTTTCTCCCACCTTTGTACTATGATATCTACGTATGCAGGTGATAGTTCCATCATATAGCAATTACGGTCTGATTTCTCACAAGCTATCAAAGTTGTACCACTTCCGCCAAATGGGTCATATACTCCTTCACCGACTTTTGAATTATTTATAATAGGACGTAACATACATTCAATAGGTTTTTGAGTACCATGTCCTGTTTGTTCTTCACCACCGCCACCAAATACATTATTATTATTTATCTCCCATATCGTACTCTGATCACGTTTACCTTGCCAGTTATGCTGCCTTCCTCTTTTTACAGCGTACCATAAAGGTTCGTGTTGGCCATGATAATCTCCTCGACTTAAGGCAAAGTGCTGCTTACTCCAAATAATCAAACTTATTAATTTAAAATCACAATTTTCAATATGCTCTGCAAATTTATGTGTGTAGCTTGAGGAATGCCAAATATATGCAACATCTCCTGTAAATAATGAATAAGCATCAGACCAATCATACCTATCGTCATTTAAAACTGTTCCTTTAGCTCTTGCTCCTTTACCGGCAACTTCCCTCCATTCAGGTTTATAGCTTACTCCATATGGAGGATCAGTTACCATTAATATAGGATTTGTTCCGTCTAACAATCTGCTTACATGCTCAGCATTAGTACTATCTCCACAAAGAAGGCGGTGATTACCTAATATGTATAAATCGCCTAATTTACTTACGGGATTAGCTGGTAATTGCTCTATTTCGTCTTCATCAATAGAGGGTATGATCACGGGTTCTAAAGTTTCTAAGAATTCCTTATCAAACCCAAACTCTTCAAGCTCTTCAAGGTTAAATTGTTCTTGTAGAATATCAAAGTCAAACTCTCCAAAATTCAAATTATCTCTTACATTGATTCTATCAAGTTCTTGCTGCTGGAGAGTCCACTCAGGCATAAGCACTTCTATAACATCCGAAGGTTTATATCCTGCTTGTAGCAATGCTTTCTTTCTCTGATGTCCACCTATAATGGTGTAGTCTGTATTAACTATAATTCTTTGGTGATAACCATCCTCATTTATATGAGCAGTTAATTTATCAAGCTGTTCTTTTTTAATCTTTCTTGGGTTTTTATCATATTCCTTTAGATCGGATATCTTGACTTCTTTTATTGTCCACTTCATTAACGCCTCTTTTTACGCTCTCGCAACTGTATATTATTATCCTTTAGAAATTGAATTAACTATGAAAATTATACTACATATTGTATTAAATAACAAATTATCTACTCTTTGTATTCTATATCTATGATTGATTACCAGATTATAGCAATATCCCTTGTAAACATAAGGTGATTGAGGGTGCTAAGTAAGATTAGTGCTGATACTATAAATACTATTGACAAAAGAATGAGTAAAGTGAATAATCCTACCTAGGTATTTAGGTTTATATATATATAGATTTATATATACCTAGGTTACCTTTGTATATATAAATCTATGGTTAACGATATGACAAGAGTAATAGCGATACTAAATCAAAAAGGTGGAGTAGGTAAAACAACTATCAGCACTAATCTAGCGGTAGCCATACAAAAAGATAATAAAAAAATACTATTAATAGACTCTGATCCACAAGGTAGCCTTAGAGACTGGAATCAAGCTAATGAAGGTAAATTAATCCATGTCGTGGGTTTAGATAGAGAAACGTTAGCAAAAGATATAGAAGGTGTAAAACACGGTTATGACATAGTAATCATTGATGGTGCTCCTCAATCTTCTAAACTTGCTGGTGCAGCTGTAAAAGCGGCGGACTTAGTAATAATACCAGTAACACCATCACCTTATGATGTTTGGGCATGTTCTGACCTTGTAGAAATAATACAAGCAAGACAAGCAGTTACCGAAGGTAAGCCTCTTTGTTATTTTTTTATCAGCAGATCTCGTAAGGGAACAACCTTAAGTGAAGATGTTGAGAAAGCTCTTTCTGGTTATGAAATACCTATTTTAACAAGTCGTACAATACATAGAGAAGTATATGCTAAAACTGCATCAGATGGTCTAACCGTACATTATGATACAAGAGCAATAGAGGCGGTTAATGAAATTGAAGATTTTAAAAACGAAATATTGAAGGTTTTAGATAATGTCATTTGAAGCTAAAAAGGGTAAGAATAAACATCGCAGTCATACTGTGGATAAAGCCATTATTGAAGCAATTAAAGATGATATGGTTGGCTTAAACATAAATATAGCAAAAAATAAACGAGCTATATTCAAAGCTAAGACTGCTATCAAGGGCGATACTATGCAAGATATAATTATCAAGGCAATAGATAGTTATATAGAAACCTAGACATATACTAAACTATTTACCTATATTTCTATATACCTAGCTATATAGAAATATAGGATATTAATTAGTTGAGGAATATAAGTACTTGACCGCTTCGCCCGTTCAATATAACTTGTAATAGTTCTGTCTTTTGGCGTTATTTTCCGCTTTTGAGTTTCGGTAAAAAAGCAGAACGTTTTTTCCAAAACATTTTATTTATAAGATCTGCTTTGTAGTAATTTTAAAATATAGAAAAAATGCTTGATACAGAAATATATACTTTATCACCAATGAGTAGTAAAAATAGCAAAGAATCCCTTCGGTGGAAAAAAATTGATATTTCAAAGACTCCTTCTGTTTACTGGTTAAACTTAGGCAACAGTACTCAGTATAAAATTGTTACTTTTATGATCCAAGATGCCTTATTTTTAGGGGTTGAAAGAATAGGTTGTTTTCTCTTTAACAAAGAGAATGAAAAGTTTCCATCCTATGTTGCTGAAAAGTTAAATCTAGATCCAAATAGCGACGCCAGGAATATAGCTGATTGGCTGAACATTCAGTTTGGGTTTCAAACTCAAGAATTCGGGTTTTATTATGATAATTTTTGTGTAGACTCTTTCTCGAAGCAGGAACAATACATAACACTTGACGATTTTAGTCTTTTTATGTAATTTTAGGTAGTTCTGTCTTCAAGTTTGGTCTCATCGGTTAATCTAAGACAGAACGCCTTTCGTTTTTAAAAATACCTATTTTTCTCTTTTTTTTGACTAATATTTCTACACACTGATTATTTGCGTAGTCGAATTTACTTATATATTCACTTTTTTGACAGTCTTCTAATAGTGTCAAATTCTCCTACTCCTCCATAATAATTCCATGATCCATAGGACGCTTCCTTATTAATTTCTTCAAGAGCTGTTTCAGCATCGGATAATTCATCTTCTAAATTGCTAACTCGGACTTTTAGTTCTTCACACTCTTTATAAAGTTCTTTGTAAGTAGGAAATTTTTTTTGTTCCATAATTAATTACCACAATAAATTTACGTTCCTAGCTTCTTCTAACAATCTTTGCTTCTTCTCCTCGGCCTTTAGTTTGTGAAACCTTTCAAGAGCTTGACTCGGAGATAACTCCCCTTTATAAGATTTCATCCAGTCATTATCCTTTATTGTTGTAAGCTTAGGTTTTTTAGTATCACTTTTTTTAACAGATAAAGGATCTCTCCCTTTCTCCCACTGTTCCACTGCATCTAATCGTTTGTGGTAATTCTTAAACTTAAAACCATACTTATTCTCCATTCTGGTTTTTATATACGTAAACTCAGCAGAGTTATAATCAGATATGATACACGCTTCTTGCAAAAATTTGCCGTCACTTTCCTTAGGGCTATCATCAGTAATAGTTCTATCTATTCTAGCAAGAATGCTTTTTCTAGCATAAGCTGCGCTCATTTCTCTACCTCATCTTCAGCATTTAAATCCAAGTCTAAAAATATTATTATTTTGTCAATTTTGCTATTTAAATCCAGTAACTCCTTTGAAATGGTTATCATCGGTAGCCAAATCAAAAAGCCTAAAAGAACAGTAAGAAATGCGGACAATGCTATGTTCTTCATATCTTCTCTCCTACAATTATCCAATCATTTGCTTCAACATCATATATATCAAACACCCATTCTTGGATTACTAGTCTATCTTTGTGCTGAGGGTGTTTTTTTTCAAAATCATGATAAGCACAATATTGATAAATTATTTCTCTTCTTTCCTCATACTCATTATCCTCGTAACCCAATATAAAGTAACAATATCCATCGCACTCACTAGATCGGCAAACTTTTTTACCTTCTCTCATCTGTTGAATGGCTTCTATAATATTCATTATCTTAGTCCTCTTAATTAATGATTATAATTCTTCCCAAAACTATTTATAATTGCTTCTCCTAAAAATTCTGGAATTAACGGCACGACTGCATTGCCTAACACCATAAGACGCTGCCTACGACTTCCGCTCTCCGTCCAGCTACTTGGAAAGCCCATAAGCCATTCTACCCAATCAGGATTTAGACGCCCCTCTTTTAGTCTAGCTATTGATTCCGGTTCTGCTCCCCATTGTTCAAGTCCTCGTGTGCGATAGTACAAGCTAATCTGCTCTTGCTTACATATTGTGCTAATTTCTTCAGATCCCCAGTATCCTTGTAGTCTCGGGCAGTTGGGGTCGGAAAGAATCTTACATGTCTTGCTAATCCCAGACTCCCCGATGTTCCATTCTTGGTGTGCTTCCGAATACTTCCGCTCGAAGTCATCTTGTAGATATCGTCCTTGCCGATTATATCTCCCACAGTCGCATCGCTTGCAGTCGGCGTCGGTAGCATTTTTACAACTGTCTCCAAATGTGGACTCTGTCTCATCCTTTCCGATGGACAATCCGACTTTGCCGATGCAAGTGGGGTAGGCCATAATCCAGATTCTATCCCGTCTGTGAGGCGCACCAAAGGCGGAAGCTGGTATGCAATGCCATTCTGCATCATACCCGATCTCCCATAAATCTTGCAGGACTGCGACAAGTCCTTTACTACGAAGGTTAGCCACGTTTTCGATAATTGCATATCTTGGTTTGAGCTCATTAATTAACCTCTTAAATTCTTTCCAAAGCCCAGATCTTGAACCATTAATTCCAAGTTGTTTTCCTGCGCAAGAAATATCCTGACAAGGAAAACCTCCTGCAATAATGTCAATTTGCTTTAGCGTTTTAAAATCGTCTTTAGTTAACTTTGATATATCTGGAAATATCGGAATATCACGCCAATGTGTTTTTAGTATTTTTTGACAAAAAGAGTCCTTTTCACAAAAAGCCACTGTTTGCATTCCTGCTTTTTCCAGCCCTAGAGAAAATCCGCCTATCCCAGAAAAGACATCAAATACCGATAATGATTTTTTAAGCATCTCTTTCCTAACTAAATGGTATTTCGTCATCGTATATTTCTGCCTCTGGTATAACTGCTTTTGTACCGCTTTCTATCTTGTACCTGCCGTTACTTTGCTCTGTTGTATCCGTCTTTTCTTTTGGATACGTTAGAATATTAAACTCAGTTACTAGTACTTCAATGTTTGCCTCAGCTGTTCCGCTACTAGTCGTATAAGCTTTAGCCTTAGGTATTCCTCTGACAAACAAACCCATCTTGTCTTTGACGTACAGCTTAATAAGTTTGGACATCGTTTCGGAATTGGATTTACACTCAAACCAACTAGTATCTTGCTTTTCTTCTCCATTCTTATCTTTGTACTTCCTGTTCACACAAAGCTTAAACACTACCCAATTCGGATAATCTCGTTCATTCGGGCATCTTGCATCTTGGTACACGTAGCCTATCAGCTGGATCTCTGCGCTATTTCTCATTTTTACTAGCCTCTTCTTTATGAGTTTGATCAAATTGCTCGATTAGCCTATCGACAGTAGTTAATAGGACTTCAGCAAACTCATCCCTAGTCATACTCTTGAGAGTTTCTTCCATTTTATTTAGGGATTCATCCTCATATACTGTGTCCATACTACTTATCCATTAAATTGTTTGAAGCTACAAATTGCTCTAATCTAATGCTTAAATGATTTAGCTTTTCTAGCTTCCTAGGAAGATCTTCTTGTAAATTTTTTAAACTTCTTTTGACTATTAATTGCTGATGTTTTACAAAAGAGTGTGCGTTTAGTGCATTAGAAACAAAATTATTGATTAATTCTTCTATCTCCCTTTCTGCTGATCGCAATATTATTTTAGCACCTTCAATTTCATCTAACGTTTCTATTGTTAAAAGAATATAATTCAGTTTATATATTTGCTCTTTACTCAAATTCTTAGTTGTTTTTCTTTCTTGTGTTTCGCTCATTAAAACCCTCCATTTGGTTTATAAATTATTGGTCTCTGGTTATTGTTTTCATAATGCAATTCCAGAGTTACTTTTTGCTTTTTGACTACACTCTCAATCGCTGTTTCAAACCTACTGTAAACGCTATCAACATAAAAAGTTGAACCTGTTAGGATGATTCTGTTGTTTGGCACATCTTCACTAACTCTTAGTTTATCAAACCAAGCGTTGAGAATATGATCACCCGTTTTGTCTGGAAAATACTTGAGTAGCTCATTTTTGAATCGATCCCATTTTAGGCAATTTGATCGAGCTTGCATAACCTTGCTAACCTCTTCTATCGGAGTGGGTTTTTCTGTAGCTGAGGTATTTACCATTTTTATCTCAGAACCATACGTCATATGAACGCAAGTTTTTAGCATTTGTTTGTCATGTTCAGAGAAGATAAATTTAGCTCGTATACTGATTCCTAGCTTGTTTGGCTCAAGTTCCGTAAAGGTACAATTCTCCATGATTTCCTCACTGGTTTTGCTATCAAACACCTTGAAGATCTCCGCCTTCAACTGCGTTATTTGGTCTATTCTCCCTGTATTCACACTGCCCTCCTCGCTAGATATGCTTGCAGTCTCTTCCACTAAAATCCGTGATTTCAGTTGTACGATTTTTTCGTACGGTTGCTCTTCAAGCTGGTCACAATTGACCACCTTGCTTGCCACAACACGGATTTCTTCTGCTTGGTAAACCTTGGCTAGCTCCGCAAGAGAGCTAATAGCCAAGGTTGGAACTTCGATAATTGGTTCTTGCGGCGCTGGTTCAGGTTTTGTGTTTGAGATTTGTACGATTTTGCAAGGTTGAATTTTTCCCTCACGCGCGCACGCTAAAGGAGTATCAACTTCAATAGGAGTACTAGAGAAAAAAGAAGAAGAATAAGCTTTAGCTTCTTCTTCTTTTTTCTTACCGTTATTGGGTATTACATATATGTTGTCCAATTTTTGTTGGAGAGGGGGGCACGAATTTTTGCATAGCTCTACTTGGTTTTGAGGAGTAGTTACCACCTTTTTTTCTAGACCAATTTCACTATAGAAATGAGGCGTGTCTTTCCATACTAAAAGATACATATTATTGTTAAATCTTTTACCGTGATAATATTCAGTTCTAAAATCTCTAGTAAGTAACCCTAACTTTTCTAATAAGACCAATTTTCTTCTGATTAACTCAGTAGTACATTTATGCTTATTAGCTAAATACTCATAACCTATCTGCCACCCATAGCCGCTTAGCTTTGACGAGTAGACTATATTACCTTGGATATTTGTTTTCTTAGGCTTATACCAAGACCTAGCTTCTGTGTAGATATCGATAGCCAGATAATCTGGTTTGCCACTCTCAGTAAGAATGATATTGTACAAAGCCTCTATTCTGATATTCCCTTCTTCCTTTAAGAGGTTCTTTTTATTATTGGCTTTTTTATTGAGTTTAGATTGGGCTTTCATGCAACCCCTCTTAATCTTGGTAACAACACTATCTTTTGTTTTTTTATTTGATTTGGAGTGCTTAATACAAAAACCTCTTTGTAATCTTTTCCCTTTCTTAACTCATAGAAAGATTGACTCAACTGCTCTTTTTGTCTAAAAATATAATCACTACATCCGCCCCTATCGGAACGTTTAGAATTGCGCCCTAAAGAAACATCTAACTCTATATCAAATACAATGGCTATTGTCGGTATATGATATTTACAAGCCATTTTTAGATAACCTTGTCTATCTTCCAATCTCGTGTTTGTGGCATCAATTACTGATAGTTT
>NZ_JAJBJD010000193.1 GCF_021811875.1 Candidatus Bandiella numerosa
CTCTCTCAGAGACTTTATCAAGAGATACAATCGAAAAACCAAGGCTTATTCCAAAGCCGCTGATATGGCTGAATTATCTGTGTATATACATTTCTTCTTTGACGCTATATTTGCTTAGCAATGCCCAATTCTTAGTTGCAACTTTTTATTGTTCCTTTCTGTAAATAAGAATAATTCCTAAAATTATCATGGGGATACATAAGATTTGACCTAATGAAAATATATCAAAAATATATCCAATGTGAGAGTCAGGTTCTCTGAAAATTTCAATGGCTATTCTAAAAATGGAGTAAAAAACTAAAAAAATTCCGCTTAATAATCCAGGAATACTTTTTTGTTTAGTGATGATGGTTTTTTTATTAATTAAATATTGCCTAAAATTTAGAGTGCATAACATTATTAAAAATAATACTGCGCCTTCAAACATAGCTTCGTATAGTTGACTTGGATGCCTTGGATGGTAGTCTGAATATGGGAAGATAACCCCCCAACTAACATCTGTTTTTCTTCCATAAAGTTCGGCATTTACAAAATTTGCAATGCGTCCAAAGAACAATCCAATTGGGGTTACACAAGAAATTAGGTCAGTTATTGACATAAACACTTTACCAGTTCTTAAGCAAAATATCCAAATAGATGCAATAACGCCAATTAATCCTCCATGAAATGACATTCCTCCATGCCAAATCTTAAATATCTCCCAAAAATCTTCTAATATGGTATCAGGAGTATAGAATAATATATAGCCTAGTCTGCCACCTATAACTATGCCGATAATAATATATGAAAGTAAATTTTCTAAATCTTTGGAATTAAGGTTAGCAATTTTAAATTTTTTTTCTATTTTTTGCAAAATATAAGCACCAAGAAAAATTCCTATTATGTATGATATCCCATACCAACGAATAGATATAATTCCCAAATTTATAGCAATAGGATCAATATTTGGAAAAAGAATTGCAAACATTATTTTTTACGTGATAACTTATATTTATATAAGTAGAATCAATATTTGAAAAAATGAAAAAAGACAATAAAATATTAGATGATCTTGCAAAGCTTGCAGGCTCAACATTCACTAGTGCTGTTAATGTTAAAAATGAAATAGCTGAATACATAACTCAGCAGATTGAAAAGTTAATAAAGAAAATGAATTTTGTCACAAGGGAAGAATTTGATGTAGTGAAAAAATTGGCCCAAGATAATAGATTGATGTTAGAAAAGATGAAAGATAAAAAAACCAGAGGTAAAAAGAACGAAAAAGAAAGAAGTAGTAACTAAAAAAGTGTTGAAGTTATAAAAAAGTAGGTGTTTTTAGAAATAACAAATGCTACCATGAGTGGCACCGTCAAGTTAATGGAAATATGGCCGCAACACAACCCTGACCCTTAAATTTTAGGCAGCAGCTATCTCCTGACTTCATGCACTTTTTCGCTAGACAGCGCAATATTCCTGGGGTTTATTTTTTTCTAGGCACTACCACTTAAGTTTTTTTGTTAATTTAAATTTAGATTTTTAGAGTTGCTCTATACTAATT
>NZ_JAJBJD010000069.1 GCF_021811875.1 Candidatus Bandiella numerosa
AGAATGCTCACAATGTTTTGCAGATTAAAGCGACTATGTCCTCTAATGAGTGGAATCTTTATGAAGCAAATATTGACAATGAGTTGATTCTAAAAGTTGCTTAACGCTATCTAATATTTATGCTTCCTATCTTCCTTGCTTTGCGTTTATGCAACGGCCTTTAATAATGTATGATCTATTCAAAATATCATTTGCTATAGAGTGGCATCGTGGTATGGTGTAGCAAAAATTCAAGAAAGTTGGTTACCACTAGAGTACTAAAATTTAGAATGTAACAAACATTACCTTTAGGTATGGCTTTAGAGGCAAATAATGAAGATAAAAGATAACAAAATTTCAGCAAATAATAAAAATATTGCAATATGCTTTATGGTTGCACATTGCTTGTGTATATCCTTGGGGACAGTTTTGCTAAAATTAATGCAGTTTGATTACCATATTACCCAGATAATGTTTTGTTATAATCTTTTAGTATGCGCGACATTATTATGTCTTTCTTTCTTTGGTCGCAACTCACTTAGAATATCATGTGCAAATATTAAATATCATTTTTTAAGATCAATTTTTGGTTTTGGTGGGTTTGTTTTATTCTTTTATTCATTGTCCAATATCCCAATAAATGAAGTAAGGGCAATCATTTCATTAGACCCTATATTGACAGCCTTATTTGCGGTGTTGTTTTTTCAAGAATCAATTAACATGATGAAGATTATTTCATTCATTGCAACTTTTATTGGAGCCATAATATTGCTTCATCCAGAAAATATTCAACTATCAACGGGGGCAATAATATCGTTGTTAGCTGCAATAAGTTTTGGTATTTATAATAATGTTACTAAAAAGATTACGACCGGTAAAACAATTGATCAAATTTTTTATCTATCACTTTTTTCCTTGCTATACACAACCATACCAGCGATTTATTATTGGAACCCAATAATAAAACTTCAAGATATATTTTTAATTTTTGGTATTGCAATTTTATTCATGCTTAGTTCTATTACTGTATTTCATGCATTTAAAAGAGCTGAATTATCATTAATTATGCCAATACATTTTTTAGGAGTAGTAATGACTGCAATTTTGGGATTTCTATATTTTGATGAAAAAATAGGTTATTTGACTGTTATTGGAACTTTTGTGATAACTATAGGGATGATGCCGCTTTTTTTAAAAAGAAGTGGAAATACCTGAAAATTTTTGATCTATAAAAAGAATGCACAGGATAATTTTGAAATATGAAAGAAAAAACAGTAATACACTGGTTTAAACAAGATCTAAGATTGCATGATAATCCCTCATTGTATAGTTCTTGCAAAACAGGTAGAATAATACCAATATATATATTTGATACTTACAATCCAAAGCAATATCAAATTGGAGGTGCAAGTAGTTGGTGGCTGCATCATTCATTGATTTCATTGCAAAAATCACTTAGTGGAAATTTATGTTTATTTTTAGGCAACCCCAAAGACATTTTGTTGTATTTAATCGACAAGTATAATGTTTGTTCAGTGCATTGGAATAGATGTTACGCTTCATGGAAAATTGAAAGAGATAGCGATATTGAGAAATTTTTAACATCAAAAGGTGTAGAAGTTAAGACCTATAATGCATCATTACTATGGGAGCCTTGGGAGACATTGAAACAGGACGGAACTCCTTATAAGGTTTTTACCCCCTTTTATAAAAGTGGTTGTTTGTTAAATGGTGTTTCACCCAGAAAACCAATACCAGCTCCCGTTAAAATTGAGTTTTTCTTTAAGGATAATGAGTATAATAACATTGAAAAATTAAATTTATTGCCAAACTTAGCTTGGCATAAAAAATTGAGTAAACATTGGGATATTGGAGAAAAGAATGCAATATCTAAGCTTGCTGATTTTATTGAATCGAGTTTGCAAAATTATAAAGAAGGCAGAAATTACCCTGGAGAGAATTTTGCTTCTAGGCTTTCACCACATATTCATTTTGGTGAGATATCTCCAAATTTCATTTGGAATAAAATCAATTCCATTGAATCAGATGAAAATACACAACACTTTTTCAGTGAATTAGGTTGGAGAGAATTTTCATATTATTTATTGTACCATTTTCCATTTCTTCCAAAAAAAAATTTGCAGAAAAATTTTGATAAATTTCCATGGGAAAAGAATGAGAAATATTTAGATTGTTGGCAAAAAGGCATAACTGGTTATCCAATTGTAGATGCAGGAATGCGCCAACTTTGGGAAGAAGGATATATGCATAATCGAGTTAGAATGATTGTTGGTTCTTTTTTGGTAAAAAATCTACTTCTGCATTGGCATCATGGACAAAGGTGGTTTTGGGATTGTTTGGTTGATGCTGATTTGGCTAATAACAGTGCAGGCTGGCAGTGGATTGCTGGATGTGGAGCTGACGCTGCTCCATATTTTAGAATTTTTAATCCTGTTACACAAGGTCATAAATTTGATGCCCAAGGTAAATATACAAGAAAATATGTGCCTGAGCTAAATAATTTACCTAATAAGTACCTTTTTTCTCCATGGGAAGCTCCTAATAATATACTAAAAGAAGCGGGAGTTGTGCTGGGTGAAAATTATCCCTATCCAATTGTGAATTTGCAAGAATCAAGAAACTTAGCTCTAGAAGCTTACGATAAAATAAAATTAAAAAATAATATTAATAATGGGGACTCAATAGTCTTATAATATGTTAAACTTGCGACTGAGAAAGATAAGGTAAATCTTGCACTATTTGACGCACGTGAATTATTTATTGAATAGTCACAAATATTGATTTAAAATTCCGTTAAGTTCAATCAATAAGTTACTGCATTTTAAGGAGTTTATGTACAATTTCGTCGTATCAGAAAGTGCTGCGAAGCGGATTAATTGCTTGAACTCTAAGGAATCAAATTCACAAATGTTAAGGGTTAAGGTAGAAGGAGGCGGATGTAATGGTCTTAAATATCAAATAGGGTTAACGGATTTAAAAAATAGTGATGATGTAATTTTTACCAAAGACGGAGCAAATGTTGTGGTTGATAAAATTTCAATAAATTATTTAAAAGATTCCCAGTTGGAATATGTTGAAGAGTTAGGTAATGCATCGTTTGTGGTGAAAAATCCAAATTCCAAATCAAGTTGTGGATGTGGCTCCTCATTTTCATTTTAATAATATAATAGATATCAAGTAGGTTATGACATATCAATATAAAAAAGCTCCAACGAATAGACAGCTGAGAGTGTCTGAAATTATCAGGCAAGAAATGGCTCAAATTTTTACAAGGGGTGAAGTTTTTCATCCTGCTTTTGAGAAAATTCCATTTACTATACTGGATGTTAAAACCAGCGCTGATTTAAAAATATCTACGATTTTTATACATTCTGTTGATGAAAAATTTGATAAGGATTTAGTAAAAGCATTGAACATTTTAGCGCCAGAGTATCGTAAAAAATTGTCTGTTAGAATGCAACTTAAATTTCTACCACAGATAAGGTTTGAGATTGATAGGCATATAGATGATAAGATAAGGCTAGAGAAATTGTTAGATACAATTGGTAAAGAAAAGGTCTAGCATAAATGAACATAGCTACAGGTTATTTTGAGAGAGTTTATTAAGAAAGTGCTAGACAAATTGATATTATTTAGCAGAATTACTAAAAATATAAAATTATAAAGAGATGGCGATGCAAGAATTAAAAGGATTACCTTATTATAAAATTAGGCAATTACTTGTTGATAAAGAGGTGTCTGCACTTGAATTGACAAATGCATATATTGAAACATCTAGGGAAGCCAATAAAAAGTATAATGCCTATCGAGAGATTACAGATGAATATGCAATAAATCAAGCCAAAGCATCTCAAGAAAGAATCGACAAAGGACAGGCGCTAAAAATTGAGGCGATGCCAATAGGTGTAAAGGATAATTACTGCACAAAAGGTGTACTAACCACGGCTTGCTCCAAAATGTTAGAAAATTTCATTCCTCCTTATGAATCTACTGTGACTAATCAATTATTTGCAAATGGTGGTATCATGATTGGTAAGGCTAATATGGATGAATTTGCTATGGGTTCGTCCAATACTAATAGTTATTTTGGTAATGTAATAAACCCATACAAAGCTAGTGATTCAAATAGAGATTTAGTTGCTGGTGGTTCTTCAGGTGGTTCTGCAGCAGCAGTTGCTGCAAATATGTGTTTAGGTGCTTTAGGTAGTGATACAGGAGGTTCGGTTAGGCTCCCTGCTGCCTTTACAGGTACAGTCGGGGTAAAGCCAACTTATGGTAGATGCTCTAGATATGGAATAATAGCATTTGCAAGTTCATTGGATCAAGCGGGAGTTTTTGCAAATAATATTACTGATGCTGGCTTAATTCTAGAATCCATTTCTGGATTTGATGAAAATGATTCTACCTCTAAAGATATTGCTCCTCCTGACATTTTAAATAGTATTGGAAAGAGTATCAAAGGCATGAAAGTTGGAGTTCCGAAAGAGTATCAAAAGGAAAATCTTAATCAAACAATTGTGGATTATTTAGAAAAAGCGAAGCAATGGTTTATTGATGCTGGGGCGGAGATTGTGAATATTTCATTACCTCATACAGATCATGCACTTGCAACTTATTACATAATTACGTCAGCAGAAGCCTCGTCTAATTTAGCTAGGTATGATGGAGTTCGATATGGCACTAGAATAGAAGGGGATGGTGATAATTTTCAAGATATGATTGAAAGAACAAGAGGTGAATGCTTCGGTGCTGAAGTTAAAAGAAGGATAATTTCTGGCACTTATGTGTTGTCTGCAAGCCACTTTGGGGCTTATTATCAAAAAGCACAAAAAGTTAGAAGACTAATAGCAAATGATTTTACTAGTGCTTTTGAAAAAGTTGATGTTATTCTTACGCCAACTACTTCAAATTCTGCTTTTGCAATTGGAGAAAAATCAAATCCAATCGATATGTATAATAATGATTTATTCACAGTTCCTGCTAGTCTTGCAGGATTACCATGTATGTCAATCCCCATTGGGTTTTCTCATAATAAACTACCTCTAGGGCTTCAGCTTATAGCAAACTCTTATGATGAGGAAAATTTATTCAAATTTGCAAACATTGTTGAAAAAAGGGCATTATAGTGGACTGAAAAAGTCAGACAACAAAAAGAGTAGTTTTATTTCCTAAAAGATATAAAAATATAAATAAAAAATAAGAAGTATGAGTAAAAAAGAAAAAAGAAATTTTAGCGCTGAACAAAAAA
>NZ_JAJBJD010000226.1 GCF_021811875.1 Candidatus Bandiella numerosa
TTTTGCAGTGACTTTCCAATGAATCAACAATACTCCAGCAGTTTGCGGCTCCATCGCAGAACGCAGTTATTTCTGTGTTTTTGCTCATGCCTTCTTTTTTTGCCGCATCTAGCGTGTACTTATTTATTGTTTTGCCACCATCATTAATTGCCGATGCTGCTATATGCTTAGGTATAGCTGTATTACTGTTTGCAGCTTTCTTATATGAATCTGCCTTAAACACCGCGGCTAGCAATGCTTCAAAGCTTCTTTTTTCTCTATCTTTATCTTTTACATGCCCTCCATCCACATACATATACAAATCATCTGCATCACCCTTGCTCTCTACTACTTCTTCTGATTTAATCTTGCTTAAAATGCCTCCTATCATATTTGTGCACTCTGCTATTTTTACATGGTTATTTGCGCTACGTTTTTGGCAATTTAAC
>NZ_JAJBJD010000070.1 GCF_021811875.1 Candidatus Bandiella numerosa
CTCTCTCAGAGACTTTATCAAGAGATACAATCGAAAAACCAAGGCTTATTCCAAAGCCGCTGATATGGCTGAATTATCTGTGTATATACATTTCTTCTTTGACGCTATATTTGCTTAGCAATGCCAAAAATTTTGGAACCTCGTTGCTGAAATTGACCCAAATTATAAAGAGTCAAGATTATGGCTGAAAAAAAATGGGCGCCAATTATATAACTATCTACCAAATTGATTATGATGGTTGTTTAATAAAATAAACGTGAACTATACACACATTTAATGGCGGGGATGACGAGACTCGAACTCGCGACCTCCGGCGTGACAGGCCGGCGCTCTAACCAACTGAGCTACACCCCCGTTTCAAGGAGAAAATTAAATGGTGGGCGATGACAGGGTCGAACTGCCGACCTCCTCGGTGTAAACGAGATGCTCTACCAACTGAGCTAATCGCCCTACCAAAACATGGTAAATCATAATTACTGGTATATACTCTAAAAATCAAGCAAAATTTGTTTATTCTATAAAATAAGGCCCAAACTTCAGCAATTAATTACAAAGTTATTCATCATTATATATTTTTTCAGCTCTTTCATGCTCTTCTTGAGCTCTAATGCTTAATGTAGCAATAGGTCTTGCTTCTAGCCTTTTTAATCCTATTGGTTCAAAATTTTTGACACAAAATCCATAGCTACCAGTTTTTATTCTTTGCAATGCAGCATTAATTTTGTCAATTAATTTTCTATAACGATCTCTGGTTCTGAGTTCAAAATTTACATCTGATTCAATCGAGGCTCTATCATTAACATCAGGTTCATTAAGTCTTTCATACTTCAAGTGATCAATAGTTTCTCTAGATTCCTGAGTCAAACTATCTTTCCATGCAATAAGCTTTCTTCTGAAATACTCTAAATGCATATCACTCATATACTCTTCATCTTCTGAAGGTCTATAATTTTCTGGAAGCTCAGTAATCTTTTCATTCATATTTCTACTCCTAAACTATTATTTTTCATAATTCTTAATTAAAAATTCATTAAGTAGTCTTACTCCATATCCTGTGGCACCTTTTGGAGAGCAATCACCACCATCATCTAGCCAGTTAACACCAGCTATATCAATGTGTGCCCATAGACAATCTTTTTGGACAAACCGTTTTAAAAATTGTGCTGCTGTTATGCTACCAGCACCACCCTTACCAACATTCCTTATATCTGCAATATTCGAATTAATTAAATCATCATAAAATTCATCCAAAGGCAATCTCCAAACCCTTTCTCCCACTTCTTTACCCGCTTGATGTAACTGCTTTACTAAATTATCATCATTAGAAAATATTCCTGCATTATGATGCCCCAAAGCTACTACTATAGCGCCTGTTAATGTTGCCAAATCAATCATAATTTTTGGCTTAAAATTTTCTTGCGCGTACCACATTACATCTGCCAAAAGTAATCTACCCTCAGCATCTGTATTGTCAACTTCAATAGTTTGCCCAGACATTGAGGTAATAACATCACCTGGTCTTTGCGCACTACTAGAAGGCATATTTTCTGCTAAACCTATCACTCCTACAACATTAATCTTCGCTTTCCTTTCTGCAAGAGATTTTATTAAGCCAGTTACTACAGCAGCCCCACCCATATCATATTTCATCATAGTAATAGATGGCCCCGATGGCTTCAAATTAATACCTCCAGTATCAAATGTCACTCCTTTACCTATAAATGCAATAGGTTTATCATTCTTATTGGGAGATTTATCACCATTCCATTCCATTGATATAGCAAATGTTCCAAAATCACTACCCTGCCCAACAGCGAGTATTGCATTCATTCCTAATTCTTTTAAACTTTTTTTATCAATAACTTTTACCTTAACACCTAATTTTTCAAGATCTTTACATACTAAAACAAAGCTATCTGGATTTAGAACATTTCCAGGCTCAGAAACTAAATCTCTTACAAAATGAGTGGAATTAATGATTTTTTCTCTCATAGAAAAAATTTTCTCCACATTTAAGCTATTGGAATAAACATTTATTTTTTCTAGAAAAATTTTATGCTTATCTTTTTTATCAACATAATATTTATCAAATACATAATTTTTTAATTTTATTCCTTCACATATATTTTCAATAAAGAAATCTTCTTGGTCTTTTAGCTCTTCATTATCTATAAAAATCGCAGCTTTACGCACTTTTAATGAATTTAATTTATCTGCAATATTACCACCTAATTTTTGAATTTTCACTCTACTCAATTTGTTTGCTTCACCAGTGCCACAAAATAAAAATCTCTTTATCTCTCCATTAATTTCAATTGTTGTAACTAATATTTCTCCAAACTTACAACCAAAATTTTCAAACATCTCTAATGTTTCAGTTATTAATTTAGCACTAGATTTTAAAAATGATGGCAACTTCTTAGTGTCTGATAAAAACAAAACACCAAATTTTTCACCGGCATTAAATGCAAGTTTATTAAATGAAAATTCCATAATACAATTCCTTGATGATATTCTTAACCGGTTACCTTATATCACATATTAGAAAAAGATAAAATAAATAACTTTTATGCTATGTCACAATAAATTTAAACTATATAATCCTCTAGTTGCAATAAAAATTTTATAATTTACATTTATTTATAATACTCTATTATTCCAATTAATTCTTCATTAGTTTTAATGTCCTTAGTCAACACTTACTTCAGAAGTAGCTTCTGTGATTATTTAAAAGTATTTGCCCTCACATTTATTGGATTTGTTCTAGTTATTTTTTTATTCGATATATTAGAGATTTCTAGGATAGCATCTAAGTATTCAGCAAGCTTTTTAGTAGTTATTAAATTATCTTTGATGAAAAATTACAGCAGTTTAAGTCAGACTATACCGATGATTATTTTAGTATCATCTTTAATATATTTTAATTTAAAAAATAAAAATAATGAATTGATTGCAGCAAAAAGCATAGGCATATCAAATTTTAAAATCGTCCTTCCTGTTATTTTAGCAGTTTTTTTCTTCGGCATTTGCAATATTACAGCCATTAACCCTATTGGAACGATGTTACTCAAAAAATATCAAGATTATGAAGCTTATAATTTTAAAAAACAAACCAGCCTGGTATCATTGTCAAAATCTGGAATATGGTTAAAGAATAAGCTTGATAATGAAAATTTGATAATTAATGCTTTAAGAGTTTCACAACTTTCAAATACTATAAATGATATCAAGATTTTTTTCATTAATCAAAATGGTGGGTTGGAACGTCAAGTTTTTGCGAAATCAATTTTGTTTCGCAATGACGATATAGTGATAAAAGAAGCTGTAATATTTGATAAATACTTTTCCATAAAAAAAGAAAAAGAAATGATTTTGCCTATAAAAATTTCTATATCACAGATATTTGAAAATTTAGCAACAATCGACACAATATCATTTCTTCAACTAATTGAATTCATACACATTACTGAAGAGTCAGGTTTATCGTCAACAAGATATCTATTATATTTTATTAAGGAATTATTATCACCCCTCTATATTATTAGTATGTCAATGATAAGCTTCGTTTTTGCTAGTCGTTCAACAAATAGAAAAAAATTCAACTTATCATCATTGCATTGCTTAGCAGTAGGATTTATAATTTTCTTTGGTACAAATTTCATTCATACAATTGGATTGTCAGGAAATATATCTATAATTTTAGCAGTATTATTTCCTGTTATAGTTTCAAATGTACTTGCATTATACCTCATACTGTATAAAAATTAACTGATTAGCAATTAATTTTTACACAAGGGATGACCAATTATGCCAGTAGATAATGCTGCAAAAATGCAAGATAGAAGCGATAAATTTAAAAAATTTGGAGAAATAGCTAGTGACTTTGAAGATCTTCTTCAAAAAACAAACATCCTGCAATTTGCCCATGATAATAAAAAAATTATAATAGAAATAAAGAATGCTAGTAATAATTTAAGACTTTATTGGGGTATTATCAAATTCATTGCTAAAAATTTATTCTCTGGAGATTTTTGGAAAATAATCTCCAAAACTTCTACTATCTATGCAATAGTTCAGAATCGCGATAAGCCAGAAATGCAGAAGCTATTGGTTGAAAAGACGAGCTTACTGGAACAAGTAGGAAAAAATAATGGGATTGTGAAAGAAATCCTAAATGATTTAGTTTTTACTACAAGTGATGAAAGCATAACTCTTTTAAAACCAGTAGCTGGGGCAACAATTGACCTGTTACATGATGAAGAATCAAGGAATAAACTAAAAATCGAATTAGTTAATAACTATTTCAAATTTAGCCTCAATTCTTTTGATGGACAATCTTTTATCGATAACTTTATTAAATATGAAAAAAGCCAAATTACAAATAAAATTAAAGATGAAAGCGACTTGGTGAAATTACTGAAAGAAAAATCAGATATAAGATTAAGAGATTCAAACGATACTTTAAAAAATGTTATAAAATCACTTGAAGCCGATGCTAATAAAACTGAAATTTCAAATGCACTAAAAACACAACTACGCAAAGAATTAACCCTCTTAGGGCTTAATGACGATATAATTAATACAATAATACCTGATGCATTGATGTTATCACTTCAAGAGGCACAAAAAATTCTTCAAGGCAACTATGATGAAGTACTAAATCAAAAAATAGTTGGTATACATAATCAAATTGAAAGTAATATTCAGCAAAATGGTCAATTAACTACTTTTGATAATTATATTTCTGATATTTTAAGAGAACATGCACAGTACATAGTTGACGTTCAAGAACCTTTATATCAGGAACAATATATCGAGAACTATATAAGGTTTAAGAGAGAAAATGATTCTACAAAAAGCGTAGATGAATTAAGAGAAGAAGCCATAGAAAATTCATATAATCTAGCACCCGATTATATGAGATTAACACAGAACGTGTTAAGAATTGTAGATTCCTTACCAGATCAAAATACTGGTAATATTATAGAATCAGCAAATCCCAATCTAAAAACCGCTTTAAAAACATCAAGAACAGCAATAATTGATTTTGTTAAACGCTATGTAAATACTTCAGTTTCCCTACAAAATATGCTAACAGGATTGGAAGCATAAATATTAGATAGCGTTAAGCAACTTTTAGAATCAACTCATTGTCAATATTTGCTTCATAAAGATTCCACTCATTAGAGGACATAGTCGCTTTAATCTGCAAAACATTGTGTGCAT
>NZ_JAJBJD010000071.1 GCF_021811875.1 Candidatus Bandiella numerosa
ACTTTCTTGAATTCCTATTATTCTATCAGCTTTTATACCAAACTTATCGTTCTTCTTTATATGAATCTAATTTTTTAAATCCATTTATTGCATATCTTCCTTGCTTTGCATTTATGCAACGGCCTTGTTAAGTTGTATAGCCATTACTAACAATTAATTATGATGATAGTATAAAGCATCTACATAAATTAAAATATAGAAAAAATATCAACTTTATTCATAATTTTCATACAGTCTCATCATTATGCAATTATAATAATGTTGTTGAATAAATTCTTTAATAATTGTAGTTTATCAGCATTATATTTTCTAAAAATTCATGGCAGGACATTCAAAATTTAAAAACATAATGCATCGAAAAGGTGCTCAAGATAAGAAAAAAGCTAAAGCATTTACTCGTGCGGTTAAGGAAATTATAGTAGCAGCTAAAACAGGCATGCCCGATCCAAATTTCAATCCAAGACTACGCACGGCAATTATTACTGCCAAACAAGCAAATTTACCTAAAGACAGAATTGATAATGCAATTAAAAAGGCAACTTCTGCAACTGATGGAATAAACTATGAAGAAATTAGATATGAAGGTTACGGACCTGGTGGAGTTGCAATTATTGTGGAAACTCTAACAGATAACAAAAATAGAACTGCAAGCGATGTTAGATCTACTTTTAGCAAACATGGGGGAGCTTTAGGCGAACAGGGAAGCGTTGGATACATGTTTAGGAAAGTTGGTTATATTGTATATGAAGAAAAAGATATAGATAAAAATAAGCTAATTGAATTGGCAATAGAATTGGAAGTAGATGATTGTATAGATGAGGATGGAGTTGTCGAAGTTCTATGCAAAACCGAAAAATACTCTGAGACTATTGAAACTCTAGAACAAAAATTTGGCAAGCCACTTGAATCAGAAATTAAGTGGATTTCTGATATAATGGTTGAATTAGACGAAGAAAACAACGAAAAAGTTTTAAAACTCTTAGATGCTCTTGATAATTTAGATGACGTACAGTCCATCAGTAGCAATTGTAAATTCGTTAATTAATGCATGACGCTTGAAAAAATAATTGGTAGATTTTTAGGAATTGATCCAGGACTGAATTTTACAGGTTGGGGTATTGTTGATTATATTAATGCTGATAAATTCACATATATTGCGTCAGGTGTAATTAAGACTGTTCCAAAAATGGAATATTCTCAAAGATTAAATCATATTTTTAACCAATTATTAAAAATTATAGAAAATTATAGCCCAAAGCATGCTGCTATTGAAGATACGTATGTCAATGTGAATAACAAAAGTTCTATTATGCTTGCTCAGGCAAAAGCCGCTTCAATTATTGCTATTTCTCAAAATAATATTCCTCTTGTAGAATATGCAGCAAAAAAGGTAAAAAAAACCATTTCTGGCACTGGAAATGCCGATAAATCACAAATTATAAAAATGATAAGTTATTGGTTGCCTAATATTTCAGTAAAATTTTCTGACGAAGCTGATGCACTTGCAATAGCTTTGTGTCATGCTAGCCACTATAAACATGGTGAAAAAATTTAAATGTCATTATTTATTAATTTAAGAACATTTTCTGACTATTCTATTGGAAAAAGTGTAATTAAATTGCCAGATTTAGCTCAACATTGCATTGATAAATCCATACCAGCTATCGCTCTCACCGATTATAATAACTTATTTGGCTCATTGGAATTTTCTTTAGAGTGCCAAAAAAAAGGAATTCAACCTATTATTGGAGCAGTTGTAACTATTAACTTTGGAACTCCGGAAAAGGAAATTTTTGCAGATATTTTATTGCTAGTAAAAAATACACTAGGATATGAAAATTTAATGAAATTGGTAAGTGATTGTTACTTGAACAGTCCACATAAACCCCATATCGTATTGAATAATTTGCTTAATAACTCCGAAGGTCTAATAATTTTATGTGGCAACAATGGTTCACCAATAGAAAAGTTATTCTATTTAGGTAGAAAAGAAGAGGCAAGGCAATTTATAGCTACTCTCTTAGGAAGTTTTAAGGAAAACATCTATTTAGAATTAACTAGATTAGAAAATAAATTTGATTATGAGTTTGATAAATTTATTAAAGAAGTTGCAATAGAGAAAGGTATACCGACTGTCGCAACAAATCCAACTTATTATATTAACCAAACAATGCAAGATGCCCTAGATGCGTTAATTTGCATAACAGAAGGTAGATATTTAGTTGAAGAAGAAAGAAATAAGGCATGCTCTGATGGATATTTTAAGAGTATGCGTCAAATGCAAGAGCTATTTTCTGATATCCCTGAAGCAATAAGTAATACTGAACTAATTGCAAAGAGATGTACATTTTTACTGGGTGAAAGTAAACCGCTATTACCAAAATTTTATCCAACAAAAAAACAAGAAGCGAATGAATTAATTGAGCAAGCAAAAGAAGGCTTAAAAGCTAGATTACATGGTAAAAACTATGATTCGGAAAAGCAAAAGCTATATTTTGAAAGATTAGACTATGAGCTTTCTGTAATAAATAAAATGGAATTCGGCGGGTATTTTTTAATTGTTGCAGATTTTATTCAATGGAGTAAAAATCAACAAATTCCAGTAGGTCCTGGTAGAGGATCTGGCGCAGGTTCCATAGTAGCATGGAGCTTGCAAATTAGTGATATTGATCCTATAAAATTCGGCCTTCTTTTTGAAAGATTTTTAAATCCAGATCGTGTATCTATGCCAGATTTTGATATAGATTTTTGCCAAGAAAGAAGGGATGAGGTCATAAATTACGTAAAGAAAAAATTCGGTGAAGATAAAGTTGCTCATATTATGACATTTGGAAAATTACAAGCTAGAGCAGTTTTAAGAGATGTAGGAAGAGTTTTGCAAATTCCATATGGTCAAGTTGATAAAATTTGTAAAATGGTTCCAAGTAATCCTGCAAACCCTATTACACTTAAAGAAGCAGTTGATATGGATAAGGAACTAAAGCTGCAAAGCAAGAGTGATTCATCTATAGAAAAGCTTATTTCAACTAGCTTAAAGTTAGAAGGGGTCAATAGGCATATTTCAACACATGCAGCCGGCATTGTAATAGGAGATAAAGAGCTAACTAAAATAGTTGCACTTTATAGGGATTCACATGCAACAATGCCCATGGTACAATATTCATTAAAATATGCTGAAAAAATTGGGTTAGTAAAATTTGACTTCTTAGGTCTAAAAACTTTAACAGTAATTTCTTGGACCTGTAATTTAATGAAAGAAAATGGTAAAAATTTAGACTTACAAGCAATTCCACTAGATGATAAAAAAACTTATGAAATGTTATGTCAAGGACATTGTATAGGAGTTTTTCAATTTGAGAGTTCTGGTATGAGGGAGACAATTAAAAAAATTGAACCAGATAACATTGGTGATTTAATAGCACTTGGCTCTCTATACAGACCTGGTCCAATGGATAATATACCAAGTTATATAAATAGGAAGCACGGTAGGGAAGAAATTGATTATGTTCATCCATTGTTAAAGACAGTACTGAAGGAAACGTATGGAATTATTGTATACCAAGAGCAAGTAATGGAAATAGCCCAGATTTTAGCAAACTATACCTTAGGGGAAGCTGATTTGTTAAGACGCGCTATGGGGAAAAAGATCAAGGAAGAGATGGAGGCACAAAGAAATAAATTTATTATGGGTTGTGTAGATAATAATATTGATAAGACAAAGGCCGAAGAAATATTTAATCTTGTGAATAAATTTGCTAGCTATGGCTTCAATAAATCTCATGCAGCTGCATACGCCTATATATCATTTCAGACAGCATACCTAAAAGCAAATTACACTTTGGAATTTATAACTTCCTCAATTAATTTAGAAATCGATAATACAGATAAAATTTACGTTTTTATAATTGAAGCAAAAAAATTCAACATAGATATTCTCTTGCCTGATGTTAATTCCTCAAAATCAAAATTTACTATCGAGGATAATAAAATTAGATTTGGGTTAGCTGGACTTAAAGGCGTTGGGAAAAAGGCTATTGATTTAATGGTTGCAGAGAGAGAGAATAATGGAAATTACAAAGATATTTTTGATTTTGTTGAAAGATTATCAGATATTGGCTTAAATAAGAAAATTTTGGAGAACTTAATTAAATCAGGTGCCTTTGACAGTCTTGGTATGAATAGAAACTCTTTATTGTTAAATATAGATATATTACTAAAACACGCTACATCCAAAAATTATAATGAAGATCAACTTGATTTATTTTTTGACACATCTAGTAACTTTAAATTCAGGCCTAAGCTAGAAGAATTTGAAGAATTGAACGAAAAAGAAAAGCTAAGCGCTGAATTCGAATCTTTTGGATATTACATATCAACCCACCCAATCCAAAAATATAAGTGCTTTTTTGACAAATTAAATATTTCTGAAGCAACTGATATAGATAAAATTGAAGCCTCAGTATCAAAAATAAAATTGATTGGGATATTAATTTCAAAAAAAATTAGGTCGACTCCAAGAGGGAAATATGCCTTTTTACAAATCTCAGATTTAAGGGGAATTATAGATTTAGCGATTTTTGATGAGACATTACTCTACAATTCAAATGAATTTTTAGTAGAGGGTAATAGTTTATATTTTTCAACTGAAGTAAGAAAAGATAATGCTGGTGTACGAATTATCGCAGAAAGCGTTGAAAGCGTTGATCAAGCTATTTTGAGATCAAATGTTAACGCCAAAGTTACTATAAATAGTGTTGAACAACTGGAGTATCTAAAAGAAAGAGTCAATTATGCTTCTGGAATAAAAATTAAACTAAGCATAGAATTAGAAACAGGAGATATTGTATATTTTAAACAAAAAAATAATATATTTATCAATTTGAGCGAATTGCCTAATTTACAAAGTATGGGCATTGCAAATTTATAGAAATTAATTTGTATAATTTAATCATACTTAATACTTTTGACCCGATAGCTTAGCGCTTCTGCTAAATGAAAATGATTGACGTTAATTGATTGTTCCAAATCTGCAATAGTTCTTGCAACTTTAAGAATTTTGTTCATACCTCTCATAGAAAATTTAAATTTTTTCCTGACTTCATGCACTTTGAGAGAAGTGTATAGAGGTAGGTGAGGAAAAAGGAGGAGAAAATTTTAAAGTCGCTGAGTAGTGCCTAAGCTAAATATTAGTTGACATTATATTATTTACTGGT
>NZ_JAJBJD010000072.1 GCF_021811875.1 Candidatus Bandiella numerosa
TTACTCTTCTCTATACGTTCTTCTGCTTCTCTTACTAAAAATGACATTTTGCCTCCTCTTTCGTATGTACTTATCTTTTCATTCTATCATATATGTTTCTTTCTGCCTATTATGCAATGGTCTTTCTTTAGTAATCTCTTTAGCATATTCATTAATTAAAAAATGATTTAAAGTTTCTTCAGCAAATCCCCCACCTGTTAAAGGATCTGGTTCAATATTTTCATAAATTGGCTCTAGCATACTAGACAATAACGTTGCATTAAATTCATCTAGTGCTTCAATAAATTTCTTTTTTTCAATATTAGAATTAACATTTGGATTTGGATTTGGATGCAGAACAGTGCATTTAAATTCTTGATTAATGTTAGGTTTATTAGTGATTGCATTATCATTATTGCCTGTACTCATTACATCACATCACTTCTATTTCACCTTGTAAAGCACCAGCCTCACGTATTGATTTCAATATACTGATCAAATCTTGTGTTTTTACACCAAGTGAATTTAACCCTGATACCAAATCAGCAAGATTAGCAGTTGGTTCTAGCACTTTAAAAGCAGTACCAGGTTGAGATGGCTGGCTTTTATCGCTATTAGGAATAATATCTGATTCAATTTCAAATTCCTCTAATGGAGAAACCTTTACTATTAAATTTTTTTGCGCAATAGCAACTTTACTAATTCTAACATGTTTTCCAATAACCACAGTACCAGTAGCTTCATAAATTATAATTTTAGCTGTGGTATCTGGTGATATTGTGATATTTTCAATGTCTGCTAATAATCCCACAACGTTATCTTGATATTCCTCAGGAATTTGTAATACAACTGTACCTGGATCTTTTGCCATTGAGAGAGTATCACTTAGATAGGAATTAATTGCATTAGCAATAGACCTAGCTGTAGTGAGGTCAGGATTATTTAATGATATATTCACTTTAGTCAAGGAATTGAGGTCAAATTCAATTTCTCTTTCAACTGATGCTCCATTTATAATGTATCCAGATGTTAAGATTGGCTTAAAATTATCCTGTCTAGTATCAGCTAATTTACCAATTCCAACTTGCCCTTGCGCCACAGCATAAATTTTACCATCTATTCCCATTAAAGGAGTTGCAAGCAATGTACCACCTTTTAAACTTTTAGCATCTCCCAGTGTACTTAAGTTAACAGATATTTTATTTCCAGCTTTAGAAAAACCTGGTAAATTTGCTGTCACCATGACCGCAGCAATATTTTTTGTTTTTATAACTTCTCTTCTTGTATTAATCCCTAATTTTTCAAGCAAATTAACCAATCCTTTTTGAGTAAATGTTGAATTTTTCAAATTATCGCCAGTTCCATCTAACCCAGTCACTAAACCATAGCCAACTAAAACATTATCCCTTATACCTTCAAAATTAACAATATCCTTAATTCTTGAATCTGAGTTTGAATTAACAGGAAAAACTAGTACAATCCATAAAATAAATACTATATTTAATAACGATATTACAATTTTATTTTGCATTAAATTTCAGAACACATCCAACTTTGACAATTTAAGCATTATTAATAATAACTATCAAGAAAAATTTATTTATATTTTTACTATTAAATTAAATCATATGTTACGACATTTAAAATGATTGAACTAAATTTTAATATTACGTTTGAAAACCTATATTCAACAGCTGGATTAAGGATAATAGATGAAAAATTTTTAGACTTCTTGAATGCAAAAAACCCCACTCTTACGCACGATTTAATTGTTGGTAGAGAAAATACCCACATATCATCTGAACTAATACTTCATATAGCTCCACACCTAGAGAATTTTATAATTACTTTGTTTAATCTAAAATACAGTCAGAATAATAGCCTTAATTATCACAAAAAGGCATCCGCTCTATTTGAGTGTAAAAAAAGATTTATCCAAAGAAAAGTTAGCATTGAGCATTATGACGAAAAACGATTAAATGAGTCTGTTTCTATATTATGTAAGGCAGGAATCAACTTAGATGATGAATTATCGATAGCAACTCATATTTTAAAATTACTTGAGGATAACAATGAAAAATTACTAGAATTTGCTAAAATATATGTTGCATGGGCACTGTATAATGAAGAAGGAAGAGAAAAGTATAAAAATGGGATATTATTCAAAATACCTAAAAAATTAAACTTTGGTAAATTAATTGAATATTTAGAATCTAATGACAAAACAAAATATTTTGACAATAAAGAACTAAGAGATAGAAAAGGTTTTGACTTAACAGATAATACAATCAATCAACATGCTGCTATTGTTAATGCGAATTACTGCTTATACTGCCATAAACAAAATAAAGATTCCTGTTCAAAAGGATTACCTGATAAAATAACTAACGGTATTACTGTAAATTCTCTTGGCGTGGAATTGAATGGATGCCCACTAAAGGAAAAAATTTCAGAAATGAACTTACTAAAAAAAGAGGGGTTCATTATAGGTGCATTTGCTACTGCAATTATAGACAACCCAATGATAGCCGCAACAGGACATAGAATATGTAATGATTGCATGAAATCATGCATTTATCAAAAACAAGAGCCAGTTGATATTCCATTAATTGAAACTAAAATTTTAGATGATGTTTTAAGGCTTGATTATGGATTTGAAATATATAGTTTGCTAACAAAATGGAACCCACTAAAATCAGAAGGATATTTACCAAAAGAATTTAATAATTACAAAATTTTGGTTGTAGGAATGGGGCCTGCAGGTTTTACTCTTTCTCACTACCTAATAAATGAGGGATTTACTGTAGTGGGAATTGATGGATTAAAGATTGAACCAATGCAAAGTGAACTTTCTGGCGTTACACAAGAAGGAATTAGAGCAAATTTTAAACCAATTAAAAACATCTCCGATATTGAAGAAAAACTTAGTGAAAGGAAGGCCTACGGTTTTGGTGGTGTAGCTGAATATGGAATTACAGTAAGATGGAATAAAAATTATCTGACAATTTTAAGATTGCTGCTTGAACGTAGAGAAAATTTTAGAATGTATGGTAGCATAAGGTTTGGTAGTACAATCAATTACCAATCTGCCAAAAAACTCGGGTTCAACCATGTCGCACTAGCAATTGGTGCAGGAAAGCCAAATATTCCAGATATTCCAAATATTTTATGCAAAGGAGTAAGGAGTTCCTCTGATTTTTTGATGTCATTACAAACTCTTGGTGCTTCAAGAAAAAGTAATTTGGCTAATTTACAAATTAGACTTCCTATTGTTGTTATAGGTGGCGGATTAACCTCAATAGACGCAGCAACAGAAAGCCTTGCCTATTACCCTATAATGGTAGAAAAATTCTTAGCTCAATACGAAATATTAGGAAATAACTTCCTTAAAACTTTAGATGATGAGGAATTAGAAGTTGCTTTGGAATTTATTGAGCATGCAAAAGAATTAAAAGCCAATCCTAAAGAAAGACTTTCTTTATTGAAAAAATGGGGTGGAGTAAAAATTATTTATCGAAAAAAATTTCAGGAGTCCCCTGCATATAGATTGAATCATGAGGAAGTTGCTAAGGCATTTGAAGAAGGAATAGAGTTTATAGACAACACATGCCCATTAGAAGTTATTTTAGATAAATTTAGCCACTGTAAAGAAATTATCTGCAATAACAAGACTATTCTGGCTAAAACAATATTAATTGCTACAGGCACATCGCCCAACACAACCTTAGTCAAGGAGGAGCCTGAACATTTTAAGTTAAACGGCAAGTATTTTTCTATGGTTAAAAATGGCGAAGATCCAACTTTTTTCATAAGTATGGAAAATAATTTTAGTATTAGCATATTAGGTGATTCACATCCAAAATATTCTGGCAGCGTAGTAAAGGCTATGGCAAGTGCAAAGGATAGTTACAAATTAATTGCTAAAGAAATTTGTAACTATAATAAAAAGAATGAGCTTCAAAGTAATAAGTTTTTTGAAAAATTGAATAATCAGCTGATTTCTAAAGTTATTAAAGTAGATAGATTAACCAAAAATGTTGTTGAAATTTTTATCAAATCTCCATTAGCTGTAAACGAATTTCAACCTGGGCAGTTTTATAGGCTACAAAACTACGAATCAAATGCAAAAATTAGCAATGGCTATCTAAGGGCCATTGAACCATTGGCACTAACTGGCGCTTTTGTTGATAAAATTCAAGGTATCATTTCATTAATAGTTCTTGAAATGGGGGGGTCTTCAAATTTTTGCCAAGATTTAAAACCTGATGAAACTATTAGTTTAATGGGCCCAACTGGCTCTCCAACCTATATACCTAAAAATGAGAATGTATTATTAATCGGCGGAGGGTTAGGCAATGCAGTCCTGTTTTCTATAGGTAGGGCATTAATAGACAATGGATGCCATGTTTTGTATTTTGCAGGGTATAAAAAAAGAACAGATGTATTTAAACCACAAGAAATAGAAAAGGCTGCAAATCAGGTTATTTGGTGTTGTGATGAATCAAAATTAAACTTATCAAATAATGTAAACCAATCTTTTCATGGTAATATTATAGAAGCTTTAGAGAATTATGATACAAACTTCAGCAATGGGTTGAAATTGAAAAATTTTAACAGAATGATTACGATAGGCTCTGATTCAATGATGAAGGCAGTTTCATATGCTATTCAAAATGATCTGAAAAATCTCTTTGATCCAAATATTAAGTCCTTTGCATCAGTTAATTCTTCTATGCAATGTATGATGAAAGAGATTTGCGCTCAATGCTTACAAAAACACATAAATCCTAAAACTAGAGAAGTTAGTTATGTATATAGTTGCTTTAATCAGGACCAAGATTTAAAATATGTAGATTTCGAACATCTTTCATGCAGATTAAAACAGAACAGTTTGTTGGAAAAAGTTACGAGCAAATTAACCTGAGGGGTATAAAAACCCCAACAAATTAATCTTTCCTAAACTGATAATCTCTCCTTATCTAATTATCATTATACGTATGAATTGTTACAATTAGGTTACAAAAACAAAATATTTTTAAATAAATATAACGATGTCCTAAATGGTCGAAGATTTATGTAGCAAAATAAAAAAAACAATTTAGTCTTTTTCCTGACTTCATGCACTTTGAGAGAAGTGTATAGAGGTAGGTGAGGAAAAAGGAGGAGAAAATTTTAAAGTCGCTGAGTAGTGCCTAAGCTAAATATTAGTTGACATTATATTATTTACTGGTA